>JAHEEZ010000247.1 GCA_024640445.1 Acidobacteriota bacterium
GCTTGCGTATTATTTTCCAGTCCGGTGCGTATCCCGATGTGTGGCGTATCGAAACCACCCAACTCCGGTTCCAGAGTTTCCAAAGAGAAAACACGCCGATGATACCCGAAGCCAGACAGGTTCCCATTGCCGCGCCCATCGTCCCGTACGCGGGGATCGGTCCAAGACCCCGTATGAGAATGATGTTGAAGACAAGGTTCATCACCGTCATGGCGATGCCGAGTACCATAGGCGTCCTGGCGTCGCCTGCCGAGCGAAGCGCACCGCTGAGCATAAAGAAGATCATCAGGCCGGTGCTGAATATGAACATGATCCTGATGTATGGAAGGGCTTCGGCCTGAACACCGGGAGTGGCGTTTACCAGGTCAAGAAGCCAGGGAGAGGCAAAATAACCGACGGGGGCGATCACTCCGAAAGCCAGGAAGATAGCTGTAAGGAACGCCTGGTAGACAGTGCGGTCGACCTTTTCTACTTCGCCGGCTCCAGCAAAGCGCGCAACCATCACGCTCATGCCTGTGAAGATGGACGACACAAAAACGACCACGATCAGAAATATCTGCCAGCTCACACCGATCGCGGCATTGCCTTTGAAACCAACGATGTTTCCGACGACCACATGATCGACTATGCCCTGAAGCCCGCCGAAAATATTCGTGAGCATCGTGGGCCAGGCAAGCCTCCAGACCGCAGGCGACAAAGGACCTTCGACGATCGAGCGATCGAAACGCGGCCTTTCCGACTTGTCTTCAACAGCCGGGACCTCACCGGATAAGTTCGCCGCTTCCGCGGCGGGAGAGTCGTTCATAAGGGTTGCGCCTGTTAATAACGAAATGGCAAGTATATATTCCCGGGAAGGTTTAGGGAATATGACGCCCCAACACCCTTAAGACCAGCAGACCGCGCTGCGTATTTCATTATTATCGTTCAGAGCAGGGATTTGCCCTTCAACGCAGCGCGGAGCGCTGCTCTGAACGATGGCGCTGTTTACCAATAATGATGCACTTGGTCGCGGATCATTCCATCGTAGATCTTCTTAACAGCGGCCATGGTCTCAACCGAGATGGGGGGCAGGTCCGCGGCGCTGAAATTCTCCTCCGCCTGGGAAGGCCTCTTCGCACCGGGGATAGCGCAGGTGACGGCGTCGAACATAAGTATCCATCGAAGCGCGAACTGGACCAAAGACATTCCTTCGGGACAGATGGCTTCCAGTTCCTTCACGGCCTTCAGTCCGGTCTCGTAATCGACCCCGGAGAACGTTTCGCCGCGGTCGAATGCCTCTCCTTTTCGATTGAACTTGCGGTGGTCGTCATCCGCAAAGGTGCTTGCCCTACCAAACTTGCCCGTGAGCATGCCTGAGGCGAGCGGAACTCGGGCCAGGATCCCGACCTTTCGCTTTATGCACTGCTCAAAAAACAGTTCCGCCGGCCGCTGTCGGAACATATTGAAGATGATCTGAACGCTCTGGACATTGGGAAATTCGATCGCCTTCAATGCCTGCTCGATCTTTTCCACGCTCACTCCGTAATAGCGGATCTTTCCTTCCTTAACCAGATCGTCAAGGAGACCGAAAGCCTCAGGCATGTAGTAAAGCTCGGTCGGCGGGCAGTGGAGCTGCAGCAGATCGATCGTTTCAACTTCGAGATTCCTGAGGCTCCTTTCGATCCACGCAGTGAGATTTTCGCGGCTGTAGCCTTCAGGCGTCTGTTCCGGGAGTCTCCTCCCGGCCTTTGTTGTTACGTAAACACGCCCGCTTGTCTCCTTACAGACTTGCGCGACAAGTCGTTCACTGTGACCGTCGCCGTAAACGTCGGCGGTGTCGATGAAATTGACTCCCATCTCGATCGCGCGATGCAACGCCGCGAGTGACTCGTTATCGTCCACCGGTCCCCACGTGCTGCCGATCGCCCACGCCCCGAAGCTGACCTCTGAGACATTGAATCCTGTTCTTCCAAGCTCTCTATATTTCATTGGTATCCACGAATTCACCGGTTATTTCGCGTCGATGAAAAGCTGCGGCGTGAAACGGCTAAGGTAATCGCGCCAGTTGATCCATGTGTGGCCGCCGGCAGTCTCGATCGATTCGATCTCGAACCCATGACTGCGGAGCATCGTGACCGTATCGCTCGAAACCTTCAAAAGAAAGTCTGTCTTTCCTATTCCAAACCAGAAAAGCGCAAGGTTCTTTCTCAACGCCTTGTCATCCAGCGCCTTCGAATTTCTTTCCTCCCATTTCAGGCCTGTTTGAGGAGCCCGCTGCGGCATCAATTCGAGTACGCCACTGCTGAACACACCGACATAGCCGAAATCACCGAGCGACTTGAACGCCACGTCGAGCGTCTGGTTCCCGCCCATCGAAAGACCGGCGATCGCCCTGTTCCCGGGTCCCGGTTTTAGACGATAGTTGCTTTCCACGTACGGACGAATTGAGCCGGTGAAGTCTTCGACAAATTCGCGAAGATGGCGCGGAAAAACGTCTGGATCCGCCGGATCAAAGGGGCCGGTATGGCCGTCCGGCATCACCACGACCATCGGTTTCGCCTTGCCGCTGGCGATAAGGCTGTCGAATATGTTCGACGCGCAGCCTACGGTCGTCCAGGCGTCATCGTTGTCCCAGGCACCGTGCAGGAGATAGAAAACCGGATAGCTGTCTTTTCCCGCCTCGTATCCGGGCGGCGTGTAGACGTGCATGCGCCGTGCCCGCTTCAACGACTTCGAATAATAGACCACTTCAGCGACGGCGCCGTGCGGAACCTCTTTCAGATCGAAGAGATCATTGCCAGGCACATGGACAAGGCTCCAAAGATTCCTGTTTGCCTCGCTTGTCTTCGTGTTGACGGGATCAAGTACAAGAACGCCGTCGATCTCGAAGAAATATCGGTAAGATCCCGGAAGCAAGGGGCCGACTGTAAGGGTCCAAACCCCTTCGGTATCCCTGATCAGCGAAGGGCTCCGCGCGCCTCCGGCGTCTGGTATGTCAGTCCCTTCCAATGTTACCGACTTCGCGTCTTTCGCCCTCAGCCGGAATGTGATCTTCCCGTCAGCAGAAACTTCCGGAGAAACGACAGGCTTCGGAGGAGCGGACGGGGCATTCTGAGCCGAAACGCCTACCGAAAGCAACAAGCATAAAATAAGAAGCCACTCAGGCCTTGATCTGAATAAGCGCACTACTGTCTCCTGTTTGTAATTTTCCGCAAACATATCACAAGAACGCGATCACGCTCCCGGGTTACTCAACTCACGTAGTGCAAGGTCTTGGCCTAATTGATAATTGATCAACGAAAACTGAACCTTGTCCTCAGCATCCCATCGGAACATTGATCCTGATCACCAGCGCCTCTTCCCAAACGCCGTCGACCAAAGCACTGATCTTGAGCCTGATCTGGTTCACGGAGACGGCGCACGGGTACTCATCGGCTGATTTGCACTGCTTTGCAAGTTCAATCCATTCCGCACCGGCATCGTCGTCACCCCAGGCTTTTACGACCGCGGTGACCGCTTCAACGATCTCGTCCGTAACCACTTTTGGAAATTCGGGCTTCTCGATCTCTACCGGCTGCGAGATGAACGTGTTCTTCTTCGCCGGTTTCAGGGCCTCCCATGGCGACGTGTAATGCTTCCAGTTCGTCAGGTCCACGTGCGGCCCCTCCGCCATAACAGTCAGGCTGGTCTCGTACTGCTGTTCGACTTTCAGCTTGTAATAGGTTGCCGGCACGAGAACGAAGGTCATCGCCTCAGATTCCCCCAGATCGAGATCGATAATGATCGTCCGGGACCCTTCGAGCTTCGGCGCCATTTCCGCTTCCCTGGGCTTGCCGTCCTCGGAATAGATCTCGACCGCCTTCATGTACCTGTTCCCTGCGATCTGGAGAATGTTTGGGTCCGGGCCTTCGGACGTCTGCGCTAGTACAGTCAGCGACAGGAAGCAGATCGTTAACAGGATTCGGGTAAAGAGTTTCATAGTCGTGGACTAAATTCGTAGAGTGGAGAATCTACGGGGCGGCTGCCCATGAGGCCCTCATCGCCCACGGACCCGGGTTCAACGTCAGACCCAAGACCTTTCCATCAGACTCGTCGAATCGGATCACGTCTCTTGCCGGAAGATCTATGAGGAACGCGCCGTTCTCTGCAGGAATCAAGCGGTGTGTCGGCTCATAGAAGTACATCTGTTTGATGCCTCCGTACTTTGCGACCAGCGAACCGTTTTCGATCCTGATCGCGATCTCGAAGAAGTCGTTAAATTCATAGTCGCCAACAAACCTCGCAAGCCCCTCAGGCGAGACCGGGCGGCCGCTCGCCTTTGGCGCCGGCGGAAGTTCGGGAACGCTGCTCAAGACTGCATCCCAGGCAAGTTCCGAAGCAATTACAGCGAGTCCGTTCAGAGGCAGATCCGGATTCTCCACCTGATCCGTGGTGACGGCGTACAGCACATCGCCGTCTCCCGAAGTAGCAAACGGCTGGATCGCACGGCTCATTGACGAATGTACCTGTTTCGCCAGCCTCTGAAGCGGAGCGAATGACATCTTTTGGTTGGTGACAACCAAGGTTATCGTCGTGTTGCTTGTAGGGCCATCTGCCGGTTCCTCACCGGTTTGCGCCGATATCATTCGGCTCATCAGGTCCTTGATCAGCGGGCACTGTACGTCAGCCGAATTGCGCCGGCATCGAACGAGTCTTCCGTCACGATCCACTATCGCACCGGCTGAATTCACAACGGTAAAGACCCCTATTTTTGTCGGGCCGATCTGCCTGAACGCTCCGCCCTGACCCGAATGGGCCCACGCGGAATAATTGATGTTGTCATTAAGCGAGTTAAAGAAACCGCCCTGCATCGCAAATCTCCCTCCCCCGCGTGCCCCAAGGGGAAACCAGCCAGGTTTTGAGGACTCGAGTGCCGCCCGCCCTAGGCGATCGTCCGGAGTGATCCTGGTCATCCTTCGGAAACCGACATCGTAAATTATCGCCCCGACTACGCCGGCAATGAAGTTTGGCTCACCTGCCTTCGCCCTCAGGTCTTTAATGGCGTTCGCGGCACCGGTTGCGGCAGAAAGTCCGTACCACGACCCCCCGGACAGAACCACAGCCTGCATCATCTTCCTATCCCAGGAGTTCATCAGCGCTGCGGCATTCACCGTGCCCGGAGAACCTCCCCTGACATCTACCGCAGCTTTTACACCGTCCGGAAAATAGAAAAC
>JAHEEZ010000248.1 GCA_024640445.1 Acidobacteriota bacterium
ACCTCGAATTGCCGTCCCGGAGCATCTGAAGTGCCGCCTGCGGGCTCAGGGCCGCTTGCGAAGCTTTAGTCTGGACGCCGTATTTACCCTCTTGCGCGAAAGTCGCGGGCGAGGCCCCCAAAACAAAAATCAATAGAATAAACGCGAATCTAATCTTCATCTAAGTTATCTAACCTCCCTTGTTCGTTAAGTTATGACCCTTGATCCAAGGCCGCGATGGCCTCGAGTTCTATCAGGAATGGTTCCCTGAAACTTCCTACGGGTATGATCGCCCGCGCCGGCTTGTGATCGCCGAAGATGCTTTTATATGTTTCGTTGACCGCGCCCCAATGGTTTTCGTCCGAGATGAAAATCGTCATTTTCACGACATTTCCAAGTCCGCTGCCGGCGGCTTTGAGTATCTTCTCCAGATTCCGGATGCAAAGCTCAGTTTGTTCTTCGATCGTACCGCCGACGGCTTCGCCGGTTTCAGGATCGGCTGCCACCTGGCCGGAGACAAAAACGAATCCGTTCGAGACCACCGCAGGCGAATAATGGCCGGCGGGTTCGTGGAAGCTGTCTGGTTTGATCTTTTTCATCTCTGATGTTTACCGCGGAGGTCACTGAGGACGCAGAGACTTTTCTACACTATCGTTCATCGTCCAAATTACCTCTGCGATCTCAGTGTTCTCTGCGGTTAAAGATTTTCATCGGTCGGGCGGGCACAGGTCCCGCCCCTACACATCAACCAACCGCGCCTTCCAGCTTCAGCCCGAGAAGCTTCTGCGCCTCGACCGCGTACTCCATCGGGAGCTCGCGGAACACTTCCTTGCAGAATCCGTTGATGATCAGAGAGATCGCGTCCTCTTCGGACAGCCCGCGCTGCTGGAGATAGAACAGCTGCTCCTCGCTGATCTTCGAGGTCGTCGCCTCGTGCTCGACACGCGCCGAGTTGTTCATCACCTCTATATACGGAAACGTGTTCGCCTCGCACGCGTCACCGATCAGCATCGAATCGCACTGCGTGTAGTTGCGCGCGCCCTCCGCCTTCGGCATCACCTTCACCAGTCCCCGGTAGCTGTTGTTCGAGCGGCCGGCTGAAATTCCCTTCGAGATGATCGTCGAACGCGTGTTCTTTCCCAGATGGATCATCTTCGTGCCCGTATCCGCTATCTGCGCGTTGTTAGTAAGAGCGACCGAGTAGAATTCGCCAATGGCATTTTCGCCTTGGAGGATCACCGACGGGTATTTCCAGGTGATCGCGGAGCCCGTCTCCACCTGTGTCCACGAGATCTTGGAGTTCTTTCCGCGGCACGCGCCGCGCTTGGTCACGAAGTTGTAGATCCCGCCTTTTCCGGATTCGTCTCCCGCGTACCAGTTCTGGACGGTGGAATACTTGATCTCGGCGTCGTCCAGCGCGACAAGCTCGACGACAGCCGCGTGCAGCTGGTTGGTATCGAACTGGGGCGCGGTACAACCTTCGTTGTATGCAACGTAGCCGCCTTCTTCCGCGACGATCAAGGTCCTTTCAAACTGCCCCGATTCCTGCGTGTTGATCCTGAAGTATGTCGAGAGCTCCATCGGGCAGCGGACGCCTTTCGGGATAAAGACAAAGGAGCCGTCAGAAAAGACCGCGGAGTTGAGCGCCGCGTAATAGTTGTCCGAGGTCGGCACCACAGAACCCAGGTATTTCTTGATCAGGTCCGGATACTCGATGACTGCTTCGCTGAACGAGCAGAAGATAACCCCGGCCTCTTTCAGTTTCGCTTTGTAGGTCGTCGCCACCGAAACGGAATCGAATACGGCGTCGACCGCGACGTTTGCCAGCATCTTCTGCTCGGAAAGCGGGATGCCGAGCTTTTCAAAGGTGTCCAGCAGTTCCGGATCGACCTCGTCGAGGCTCTTTTTCTTTTCTTTCTCTCTGGGCGCGGAGTAATAGGAAATGTCCTGAAAATCGATCTTCGGATAATCAAAATTCGCCCAAAAGTCCGGCTCTTCCATCTTCTGCCAATGGCGAAAGGCCTTGAGACGGAATTCGAGCAGCCATTCCGGTTCCTTCTTGATCTCGGAGATCAGCCGGACGGTGTCTTCGGAAAGCCCTTTCGGGATAGTATCGGTCTCAATATCGGTCGTAAAACCGTACTTATATTCCCTGTTCTTTAATAGTTCCTGTGCAGTACTCATAATTCAGTTGCCAATGTTCAACGATCATCGATCAATTTTGGGAGCCGTGAGCTGTGAACCGTTTAGCCCGCCTGATACGTTTAGCCCGACTGATACGTTTAGCCCGACTGATACGTTTAGCCCACCCATTTATGGGTGGTGGGACAGTGTTCCCTCATCACTCGCTCACTGCTCGCCCATCCTTGATCATTGCCACTTGAGAGAGCCCCTGTATCCTGTGAAAAGTCTCATCGACTTTCTTTTCAGTGCCAACCAGTTGCGCGAGGCTGACATTCGAAAGCGCGTTTTGGACTACCTCGTGAAGGCCGACGATGACGGACCGGATACCGCAATCGCCCGTGTGAACGCACGAATCGAGAACGCCGGTATAGCTCCCGCAATGCGCTTCGACCTCGTCGTCTTCCAGCACCTTTATCACTTCGCTCAGAGAGATATCTTCCGCCGGACGCGAAAGGCTGTAGCCGCCCTTCGTGCCCCTGGTCGCAGTCACGAATCCGGCCTTGTTCAAAAGCCACATCAGCTTGCCGGCATTCGATTGTGAAATGCCTTCTCTTTCTGCGATCTGGGGAAGCGTGAGTGACTCGTCCTTGCTGGTGCCCGCCAGTTGGACCAAACATCTCAGCCCATATTCCTCTTGTGCCGATATCTTCATTGTATTGTACCCGGTTCGGAATTCTGATCTTAAAGTTAAGGGTTAGAATCTCAAATCTTTACTTTTGAGTCAAGATTGCAGGCAGGCAAATGGAGAACGCGGAAGGCGGGTGCAAAAACCCTCCCCTTAAACCACTGTGCGCAGTCGGTTTATTCTCGGCTGCTCGTCTTACTGACTAAGCCCAGCCGCATAGAAAGATGCGTGAGGCGCCGCCGGGAACCGGCTTCCAAGACCGCATTACTGCGAACAGATAATGGCCTAGGGATAGTACTCTTCGATAAGTATCTTCCCGTCCTTTCGCCAACGGATCCAACCCGCGTCTTCGGGATGCGATGCGGCCATCTGTTCGACAGTAGGTTCGTCGGGTTCGTGCTTGGTCCAACGGATCTGAACCCAGTCCCCCTTCACCTCGTCGGGCCTTATCAAAGGCCCGTCGGTAATCACGACGATCTTCCTTTTCCCGTCCGGCGCGTCGAGTACGGGATTAGAACCGGAATCGAATCTTATGTTGAAGTGATTCTTCACCCATTCGTCCCATGTCCAAAACTTGAACAAAGGATCGCTCGGGCGGATATAGCCTTTGGTCTTCGGGTTCCTGGTTTCGTGAACGACGACCTCGATCCAGTCTTCAGAGCGCCGTTCGACTCGCATCTCGATCCCGAAATCCCGACTCGCGCCGTTGCTGAAAAAGAGCGGATAGAAGTCTCCTTCTTCGCCCGAAAGCGATCCCAGGCTGTCGTCGTCATGGTCGATCACCTTCCAGGGCCGGCCGTCCTTACCGTAGATCGTGATCATTCCCGAGGCGGCTTTCAGTGCCTCTTCTCTTCCGTTGAAAATGACCACACCATCAGCGGGCTTGAAATCTGCTTCGGCCGGGCGCTTTGACGCGTTAGTAGAATTCTGAACGGGCCTGCCGTCTTTTTGTGGTATCTCAGTGGACCCGGAACCGGACGAACATCCTGAAACCGTCATCGCGACCAGTAACAAAAACACGAACATATTGATCTCCTTCATAACCCCCTCCCATTCTTGTGCCTTGAAATGACACCTCGCATCGACTGCGCGATCCGTATCCAACTTCGCTTCCTGCCGCCTCCGGGCAATACGGGGCGCGAAACCCCGTATTGTTCGGAAGCGGGGCCTGCCCTCGGTCATCGGTTCGTGCAAACATCCACGTCACAGGCAAAAGTGAAGTCCTTCGATCGCATATACCAGCGGCGCCTGTCTCTGGTGAGCACCTTCGGCTTCTTCTTAGACAGGCTAAACCCAAGATGGCCGTGGTCGTTGTGGCCTTTCGCCGCGGCCGTGCCGTGGATCGGCACATCATATCCGCGAAGACTTTTCTTGAATCCCCATCTCCTGGCGAGATCGAATATCACCTGGTTCCTGGACCGGCTGAACATTCCGGGAGATTCGGACCAGTTACCCCTCTGGCTGTTGCCATTTGAATCGACATAGCGGAAATCGATGCTTTGGCCCGTGCCGTTTCCCATATGGCCATGGCTCGAGTGATGGCCGTTCCACTTGATCGTCCTAAAGCGCGAATCCCACGGATCGCTGCCGTTCGAGGCCGACATGTCTCCGAGCGCCAGGGTAACCCCGAAGTCGTTCTTCAGCTGATTTGTGAATCCGAACAGCGCCGCCGCTGTTACAGGGAGCAGATAATGATCACCGCTTCCGACACGTTCGCCCGTCGAGGGATCGTACCCTCCCCGCTCGCCGGGATTGTAGTATGTGAAGCCATAGCCTTCACTCGGAAATCGGACGAGTCCCTTCGAATTTTTTTCAAGCTGCGACACGAGCACGAAGGCCCTGCGGTTCTCGTCAAAGACATAGAACCGGTCGAACGTGTCCTCGGTGCGATACACCTCCATCTGACCGTTGTCGGCGACATACCAGTCATCGACGGTAAACAATCCCGTCGGATCGTTCAGGTTTACGGGATCGTTCCTTGTGTATACGTAGCGGTTCAGAGATTGCGGATCTGCTACATCCGCTGACGATGCGAGCGGATCCACCGCTGTGAACCTCCCGTTGGCGCTGTCATACATCCTCGCCTCGGCGAAATGCAGACCGGATTCGCGGTCATTCAGATAGCCTGCAAAACCCTGTCTTATTTCGCCGGCCGTGACGGAATAGCCGAGTTCTTCCATGCGATGACCGGTGCCGGGGTACAATTCTTCGCCGAAGGGAGCGTAATCCCTGCGCGAGAGCACGGCACCGTCTTGTCCGGTAATTACTCGTGGGCTCTCAAGGTGATCGTAGGTCAGGTAACGTGTTTCCGAGCCGCCGGGAGGCAGGGACGAGTATTCGGCCACAAGACGTCCCGCCGCGTACACATAGGTGATCGTTTCGAGCGGCGTTTCCGATTTC
>JAHEEZ010000049.1:0-9431 GCA_024640445.1 Acidobacteriota bacterium
CCGAACTTCCCTTTCAGGAACAACGTCGCCTTTTCACCGTCGAAATCGACCGATTCCAGAGCGTACGTGCGATAGCCGTCCCGGTCGAGATATCCAAAGAGGGCATTTTCCCGGCCGTTCGAGAGTTCCATTTCGTGGTTCCGAAGCGCAAAAACCCTTCCGTCCTCGTGGACTGCTATCCATTCTGTGTGTGAAGAGAGAAGTTCGCGTAATCGGAGGTGAGGTCCGTTCATACGATTTCCTTTGCCGCTGCTTTCGCGGCGGTAGCCTGTTTTGTTCTCAGATCATTGGCCGAAGCCCGAACGCCTGATGAAGAGTTCCGCCATATCCATTGCCCATGCGTCGTAGCCCGTCGCGGATGGGTGCACCCCGTCGCTGAAGAAGTCATCGTCGACGCGCTTAACTTCGTCGAAGTAATAAACGTCTTCAAGTTCCGAAACCAGATTGATGACGTTGAAGTGCTGCAGCTTCGCGAGCCTTGAAAGCACGTATTTAAGCGGATGAGGAAGCGCGATCGCGTCCCTTATCATCGGGACATTGGCCAGAAGCACATCAGCGTTCGGGCTCCTTTCCCTGAGCCTGAGGATCAGTTCGCTCATATCCTGCCTGAACGTGACGGGACTGTTGAGCGCAAAGACGTCGTTGCCGCCGAGAGCCACAAGTATGACGTCGAACTCGGTTTGGGGCAATTTTGGCACAACCTCATCGAGGGTTCTTCGGACCGTGATCCCGCTGACTCCCGCCGATCTCCAGCGGACCGTCGAACCCGTCATCTGCGAAAGATGGTGTGCGAACCTCCCTCCCAAAGCGTCTTCGATATCCCTGACCCCAACGCCTGCGACCGTCGATTCGCCGATCGCGAGCAGCCGAAGCTCCCGGCCGCCCTTTTCTACAACACCCTCGGGATCACCTTCTGCGTCCGGCAAACGCCCGATCCGATAACGTGTGTACTGGCCCTGGAGATAGAGGAAAGGAGTGAACGGCAATACAAAGATCCCACTGATCAAGTAGCGGTTCTGCATTCTTCTTAATTCCATTGTGAGGGTTACAGCTTCGCGCATTACCTGACTTATGAGGTCCGGGTCGTTGTGTTAAAATCGCTTTTCGCCGATGTTAAATCCCAAAAATTCGTTCAAGGCCGTCGCCGTATTCTGCCTTTTCATCTCGGCGGCATCGTGCGGCATCTTGCAGCCTTCGGATAGCGGCTCCGAAGAGCCTCCTCCTACGCCGGAGGCGGCATCCAACATCCCCTTTTTAACAAAAGAACCCGAGGTCTTTCAAGCAAATGTTCTTGTAGAGGCGTATGGTCTTGACGGTGCCGCCGTCGTCCGCAAGTATTTCATAGCCCGCAACGGCTCGAATCTTCTCGTGCGGATCGATGAGGCAGGGGAGGACGAGCGGTCGCTTGTCAGGCTTGAAAGCGGCGAGAGTTTTGTTGTCTTCCCCAAAAGCAAGACCTATAGGCGGGCGAGGGCCTCGTTCGCGGCCGACGAGATCGTGCGTGAGGTAACCGCGGGCTGGCTTTCCGCGACGCCGGGGACGCGGTTCGAGAAGATCTCGACGGAAGAAGGCATTTCGAAATACGCGGTGGAGTTGGAAGGAGAAGAAGGCTCTGAGACCTTCCTGTATTACGACGAAAAACTCGCATATCCCGTCAGGCAGGAGATGTTCAGCACTTTCGAAGGGAAGACAAAGCTTGTGTTCAGGTATTCTGTCAGCGCTTTCAAGCTTGAGGCCGACAAAGAACTCTTCAAGATACCGAAAGAATTCAAGGAATCGTAGAAAGAACTCGTAGAAGATGGAAGAACTAAGAAGATTCGGTAGGTATTTCAGGCCTTACAGAGGAAGGATCGTCCTGGGGGTGCTGTGCATCCTCCTCGGGATGGTGTTCAACCTGCTGATCCCATACCTGGTCGGTTCCGCGATCGACGAGTTGAGCAAGGATATCACCCGCGAGAAGGTGATCCTCTACCCTCTCGCCATTCTCGGGGTCAGCCTTTGCGGTTCGTTCTTCCTGTTCTGGCAAAGAAGGCTCCTGATCAATGCCTCCCGCGACATCGAGTACGACATGCGCCGCGATTTCTACGACGCGCTCGTCGATCAGCCGCTCGAGTATTTCAGCAACACTCGCGTCGGCGACCTGATGGCGCGGGCGACGAACGATCTCGCCGCGGTCCGCCAGATCTTCGGACCAATGATCCTCTATTCGTTCCAGGCGATCTTTGCGCTTGCCGTCGTACTGCCGATAATGTTCGGAATATCGGTCCGGCTCACGCTCTTTCTGCTCATTCCGCTCCCGTTCGTTTCGTTAACGGTGAAGTTTCTCGGCCAGCAGATCCACATACGTTTTGAGAAGATCCAGGAGTTCTTTTCCGGAATCACCGCACGGGCGCAGGAGAATCTGAGCGGCGCGCGCGTGATCCGCGCTTACGCGCAGGAAGACGCCGAGATCAGGCAATTCCAGGAGCTCAACAGCGAGTACGCCGACAAGAACGTTTCGCTCGTGAAGTTCGGCGCGGCAATGCGGCCCCTTCTCTTTTTCTTTATAGGCTTGAGCTTCGTGATCATCGTCGCCGTCGGCGTTCCAATGGCGGTCCGGGGCGAGATCACTGCCGGGCAGTTCACCTCGTTCATCTTGTATTTGCAGAGGATGATCTGGTATCTGATAGCGCTCGGGTACGTGGTAAACCTCTACCAGAGAGGGACGGCGAGCCTGAAACGATTCAACGCGATACTTGAGACTGACCCGACGATCAAGGACGCGCCGGATGTGCGCGAACAGCCGAAGATCAAGGGCAAGATAGAATTCCGGGATCTCAACTTTTCTTACGAGGAAACACCTACACTCAAGGACATCAACCTGACGATCGGGGCGGGGCAGACGGTGGCGCTGGTCGGGAAGACCGGCAGCGGAAAATCGACGCTTGTGAGCCTGATCCCGAGGATCCTGGACGCTCCTGAAGGAATGGTCCTGGTCGATGACATTGCAATAAGAAACTTCCCGTTGAATCAACTGCGCGAATCTATAGGCTTCGTCCAGCAGGAGACCTTCCTTTTCAGCAACACGGTCGAGGCGAACATAGCGTTTGGGGTTCCCCGGGAAACACAGATGCAGTTAGCCGGAAATGGGTCTTCCAGGCTGAGCGTCGAAAAGGCGGCTGCGGTTGCCGGACTTGCGGAGGACATCAAAGAATTTCCCAACAAGTATCAGCAGTTGGTGGGCGAGCGAGGCATAACCTTGTCGGGCGGTCAGAAACAGCGGACGGCGATCGCGCGAGCCGTTATGCGCGACCCAAGGATCCTGATACTTGACGATTCCCTCTCCGCGGTTGACACTCTCACCGAGGAGACGATCCTGCGCGAACTGCGGGACGTCAGAAGCGAGCGTACGACGGTGATCGTCTCGCACAGGATCTCGACCATCAGGGATGCCGACCTGATCTGCGTAATGCAGGAAGGCGAGATCATCGAACGCGGTACCCATGAGGAGCTTCTCGCGATAGACGGCGAATACGCCGATCTTTACCAGCGTCAGCTGCTTGAAGAGGAGATCGAGGCTACGGAATAGATATGAACGAGCAGAAACCGAACCCTGAACAGTTGTTCAAAACGATGGCGATGGTGTGGTTTGCGCTTTTTTCGTCCCAGCTGATGTTCGCCATCGTTAGTTTTGCCGTAAAACCGGAGTTATTGAAATTCGATCTCGCCGCCTCACCACTCGGCGCGGAGCCGATGATGGTTGTCGTGTTCGCCGTTCTCGGGCTCTTCCTGATAGCCGCTTCATTCGTAATGAATGCGAACTTCAGCCGCAAGGCGGTGGACGCGCAGAGTCCGGGCCTCATTCAGACCGGAATGATAGTCGCCTGCGCGATGTGCGAGGCGGCTTCAGTATTCGGTCTCGTTTTGGCTTTTTCACATTCGTACCAGTACTTCTTCCTCTGGATCGCCGCAGCCATGGCCGGAATGGCGTTCCATTTCCCGAGCCGCACAAAGATAATCAACGCGAGCATGGGCAAGAGGCTTTAAGACTCGCCAACTTATCGTCAAAAAGCCCGTCCGTATTTGCGGGCGGGCTTTCCATTGCCTACGATTGAAATTCGCGTTCGAAGCCGATGATCAAACGACTGATACACAGAAGGGAGCGCCGTCTCGCGATGCTCAACGACAACCGCTTTGTGCGGCCGTTCGAGTGGGGAACGGAGTTTGTCGAAGGCGCGGTGAACGGTATTGATCCGCTTGAGTTCTTTCACAACCACTCGCGGGCAGCGGTCGAGGCCAGCGACGACTTCTTCGCGCTTCCGAAAAGGCCGGAATTTGACGAAACGGAACCGCCGCGGCTTGCGGTGGAGGGGACTTCATACGTCTCCTGGCGCAGCGCGATCGAGACCCCTTCCGAAGAGAACAACACCGCGCACGGCCGCCTTTTCGCGGTCGAGGGTGACATGAAAGCGGCAGTCGTCGTACTTCCTCACTGGAACGCTCGCGAGGGGAGCTACTTCAATCTTTGCAGCAACTTCCAGCGTTTCGGCGTCTCCGCGCTAAGGCTCACCCTTCCCTATCACGAAGAAAGAATGCCGCCGGAACTTGAGCGAGCAGATCATCTTGTCTCGCCGAACATAGGCAGGACGATCCAGTCGGTCCGCCAGGCCGTTCTCGACACGCGGGCGGCAGTGCTCTATTTAAGAGAAAAGGGATATGAGCGGGTGGGCGTCGTCGGCACCAGCATCGGATCATGCGTTGCGTTTCTCGCATTCACACACGACGAGAGCATCGAAGCCGCCGTCTTCAATCACGTTTCGGGATTCGTTTCGGATGTCGTCTGGCGAGGACTTTCGACCTATCACGTCCGGGAAGGCCTTGAGAACGACATAACTCTTGAGGACCTTCGCGAATGCTGGAAGCCTATCTCGCCTTTCGCGTACATGGAAAAACTAGCGGAAATGAAGCCGCGGCCTCAACGGTACATTTACACGCTTTACGACCTCTCCTTTCCGATCGACCTTTCGCGCGACACTATGCGAATGCTCGACGATCACGGGATCGAACACGATGAAACGGTCATCCCCTGCGGCCACTACACGCTCGGCGAGAAGCCCTGGGTCTATATCGACGGGTACAAGATCATCTCGTATCTGAGGAAGGCGCTCCGGTAAATACAGGGGTTTCAGGTTTCAGGATAAACCACTTAATAGTTGGTAGTTGCGGCTTCGCCGTACGGATGTGCGGTAAGCCTCCGGCTTACCGGGTTGGACTTCCCTAATTCCTACCCCGGGGCTGAGCCCCGGGAGATCTTTTTTGACGGGAGCGCTGGAAAGGCAAGCCTTTCCGCACAGCAAGGCGGCAAAGCCGCAATTACTAGTCCTCGAAACTTGAAATCTGAAACTTGAAACCTGGAACCCTGAACCCGCTTACCGCTCACATCATTTAATGTTAAGATTTCGGCGACCGTAAATGACCCCTATCGCTCAAAAATTCTTGTCCACGATCGAGGAATCGACCGTACGGCTTGCGGCCCGCGCGGAGGACAAGCGTGGACTCACATCCGCGGACATCATTCCGCGTGTGAGCGATGCCGTCTGGAAGTACCTTCTCCGCGACGACGAATCCGCCGGGCACTCCGAGATCTCCGAATTCATCGATTCGCTTCACGCCGACGACCTCTGCCTGATCATCGCCTGCGAACGCGGTGACGAGAACGCGTGGGGCGATCTGGTCATCAATTTCGATTCAACGGTCAAATCCGCCGCCTGGAACTTCTGCAAGAACCGGGAGGACGCGGAAGACCTTGCGGGCTCTATCTGGGCGGAACTGCACGGGCTGAAACTCGATTCTGAGGGAAAGACCAAGGGAAAACTCTCGTATTACTCCGGAAAAGGGAGCCTCGCCGGATGGCTTCGGGCGGTGACAAACCAGCTTGCGATCGACGAATACAGGAAGATGAAGCGGATCGTGCAGGTCGAAGAAGACCGTGTCTTCGAGAATATGGCGCAGGATTCGTCCGAAAAAGCGGAGTACAGGACGGTAGTCTCGGCAACGGAGAATCCGGAGCAGATATTTGGCGAGACCGAGGCGCAGAATCACATAATGGAAGCGCTACTGAAGGCGATCGAGGGCCTGAAGGACGAAGAGCGGCTCGTGATGAAGATGTATTATTACGACGATCTCAAATTGCAGGAGATCGCGGACACATTTGGATACCACGAGGCGACCGCGAGCCGAAAGATCTCCAGGGTTCAGACCAAATTGAGAAAGTCAGTTGAAAAGATTCTCAGCGAAACACGCGGCTGGAGCGAGAACGAAGTAAGCCGCCATCTTTCGGATTCGGCCGAGAAACTCGGAATAAGTATAGAGAAGCTGTTCGTTTTGCTGTTGTTCGCGCAGTTCGTGCAAGAGGCGGCGACGGCGGGCGTTCATAGGCTGCATTTTTAGGGAAGACAGGTCCAAAGGGCCTTACTGCAAATGACCAACGAACACGACAAAGAGATCGACAGCCTTCTGCGCCGGGTGGCGAAGTCGGAATCGGCGATCGAGGGGAGAGGACCCGCGGGCGCACATATCGACGCGGATGAGATCTCCGTGTTCGCCGAGAACGCGTTGCCCGAGAAGGCGCGTCAGAGGGTCATCTTGCATATGGCGGATTGCGGCAGATGCAGAACGATCCTGTCGAATGTGATCACGCTCAACGCGGAACACGCTTCAAACGCCGCGGCTTCAACGAAAGAAGTGTCCGCAGGCAAGGCGATAGATCTTTCGATCCCATGGTACCGAAAGCTCTTTGCCGTACGCGGAATTGCATTGGCAATGGGTGCGATCGTGATCCTGCTCGCGGGGTTCTTCGCGGTGCTTGTGATCAGAAATATGGCGCCCGGCGCGGCCTCGGTTGCGGATCTTCAAAACGCGAACGTTGCGGATAATTCCGGGCCGTTCCAGGAATTGCCTTCGACCAGTTCCGATGGTGAAAGTGGACCCCTTGCGGAGGCTGAAGCGACCCCATTCCCTGGCAAAAGGGGCGAGGGCAATGACCGTTCGGAGGAACGCTCGAACGCGCCTGCTGTGCCTCCGGGTCAGCAGCTTGCGAAGGAGATCCCCTCTGCAAATGAAGACAAATTCGCGGACAGGGCTGGCCGAAGAGACCAGGCGCCAGGAAGAGCACAGAATACGGTTCCGTCCGAATCCGCTGCGGCACGCCCCGCTCCCGTGCAGGCAATTCCTCCCGCTCCGCCTCCGCCCGTGGTAGCGGCTGAAGAGATGGAAGCCCCAAAGGCCAAAACGGACGATCGGGTCGCGGACAAGGATGAGAAAGCTAGGTCGGGTGTCGACGTCGGCACGTTGCAGGCTCAACAAAAAGCCAAGAAGCTGGAAGCGTCACGGCAGATCTCGGGTAAGACCTTTAATCGACGCAGCGGCGTCTGGTACGACTCGGCATATGCCGGTCAGGCGACTACAAACGTAAAACGCAGCAGCCCGCAATATAGAGCCTTGGACAGCGGTCTCAGGTCGATAACCGACAAACTGTCGGGCACGGTCGTTGTCGTGTGGAAAGCGAAGGCCTACCGGGTCGATTGAGCGATGCCGCACGTTTGAATTTAACCCGGCTCTGCCGGGTTTTTCGTTTGGGTGACACTCTTTCCGGATTCCGCGTATCGTCCCGAATCGTCTATAATTCCCGCATTCGCAATTCCTTCTCAAATACAATCTGAATTCGAGGCCAAATAAATGCGCTTGCTCTGCTCTTTCCTGATCTTGTCCGTCGTCATTCCTCTTATCATCTTTGCCCAGACAGCCCCCTCCACAAAGGCAAACCCGGTGATCGAGGCTCTTTTGAAAGATGTCTCTGCCAAGAAGATCGAGGAATATAACCTGAAATTAGTGTCCTTCGGCACTCGCAACACAAACTCCGCGCAGGATGATCCGAACCGTGGAATCGGAGCGGCAAGGGACTGGATCTACTCTGAGTTTCAGAATATCTCCAAGGACTGCGGCGGATGCCTGGACGTTCAAAAACAGACATTTCTACAGGAAAAAGGAAGGCGCGTCCCCGAACCGATCAACCTGACAAACGTGGTCGCCACGCTGAAAGGCACGAACGACCCCGACAGGGTTTATGTCGTTTCCGGCCACTACGACACGATGTGCGGAGACCCGAGCGACGGTGAGTGCGACGCTCCCGGCGCCAACGACGACGGCTCGGGCACGGCGGCGGTGATCGAGATGGCCAGGGTGATGTCGAAGAAGAAGTACGACGCGACGATCATATTCATGACGGTCGCTGGAGAGGAACAGGGGCTTCTCGGCGCAACGCACTTCGCAAAGGAAGCGAAGAAGGCGAATATGAACATCGAGGCGATGTTCACGAACGACATCATCGGCGGCGTTAAGACCTTTAAGGACCTCCCGGACCGAAACACGGTGCGCGTCTTCGCAGAGGGAGTTCCCTCGAACGAGACCGAACAGCAGGCAAATCTCAGACGAAGCGTCGGCGGCGAGAACGATTCGCCGGCACGCCAGGTCGGCCGGTATATAAAGGAGATTGGAGACCTCTACTCTCCCAGCTTTAAGGTCAGTCTTATCTACAGGCGCGACCGATATCTCCGGGGAGGAGATCACATTCCTTTTCTTGAAGAGGGCTATTCCGCCGTCCGTTTTACTGAACCTCACGAGGACTATGACCACCAGCACCAGAACGTAAGGACCGAGAACGGAGTTTTTTACGGCGACACGCCCGAATATATCGACTTCGGCTATATCGCCAACGTGACGAAGATCAACGTCGCCGCGCTGGCTTCGCTCGCACTCGCGCCGGCTATACCCAAGGACGCGGGGATCAGCCTTACGAGGCTGACGAACGACACCGACCTCAAATGGACTGCGGGCTCGGCGGCCGATATCGCCGGATATGAGATCGTGTGGCGCGATACGACCTCGCCTTTCTGGACGAATTCGAAATTTGTCGGGAATGTCACGAGCTACACGATGCAGGACATGTCCAAGGACAACTGGTTCTTCGGAGTAAGGGCCGTGGACAAGGACGGGAACCGGAGTCCGGTCGCGTATCCGAGACCGACGAGGTGAGTCTGTCGAGTGTCGTAGGGGCAGGTCTTGTGCCTGCCCAATGCGCCGAAAGGTGCGGGATGGTTTCCGGGTCGGTCTGGTCGCGCGGATCCGCTTTCGCCCTGAAGGGCAGAAAGCGTCCGCAAAAGTAACCTAGAACTGGAGGGAAGTAGAGATGTGGAATGACTTCAAAGAGTTTCTGAAGCGCGGAAATGTACTCGATCTCGCGATCGCAGTCGTGATCGGCGCGGCATTCGGCAAGATCGTAACAACGCTCGTTTCCGGGGTGATAATGCCGCCGATCGGCTACCTGACCGGCGGGCTCGATTTCAAAGCGCTGTATTACGACATCAGCGGAAAATACAACGGCGTGACCGACC
>JAHEEZ010000049.1:9531-18663 GCA_024640445.1 Acidobacteriota bacterium
AAGATCGTAACAACGCTCGTTTCCGGGGTGATAATGCCGCCGATCGGCTACCTGACCGGCGGGCTCGATTTCAAAGCGCTGTATTACGACATCAGCGGAAAATACAACGGCGTGACCGACCCGAAAGTGATCGAAGAGGCGCTGAAAGGCGGCGCGCCGCTGATAATGTATGGTGAATTGATCACCGACATAATACAGTTCGTGATCATCGCCTTCGTGATCTTCATCATCGCCAGGTATGCGGTCAAATTCTTCCAGGGGCTCGAAGCCGCCTCAGGTCCCAGCGCCGAAGCGGAATTGTTGACGGAGATCAGGGATCTGTTAAAGGAGAAGAATTAGATAGCCACGGAGCACACAGAGAACACCGAGTTCTAAGGAAAAGGACATTGCACTTCCGAACCAATTCCCAAGAACTCTGTGTCCTCTGTGGTGAACCCAGATTTAGGGCGAAATGTATTTCACCTCCTTCAACTCCGCCAGGGCGAGGAGTTTCCCGACCGGAATAGTCCCCCTTACCTTATCGCCGTCGGCAGCTTCGATCTTCAGTCCCGCGTCCCTCAGCTTCCCGAGCGCAGTCTCTGAAGTGACCGCGATCTTCAAACGGACGCTTGCGATCCCGGATTTGACGAACCGGCTTTCGTTCGGCGCCGGCTTTTCTTCGCCTTTCCGGAACCGGTCGATCACTCCGTAAACCCAGAAGTGAAGCTTTTGCTTCAGCTCGATCTGCCTTTTCAACTTCTCGGGATAGATCGCCTTAAGTTCGACTACCGTCACGTTCACCTCATCATTTGGAAGGAACTCATAGGTTAGGACGCCCGACATCTTCAGTCTCGTCCCCTGGTATTCAGCCGGTGTGAACGAGGATCCGAGTGCCGCTTTTTCTGACGGTTTCTTCAGCAATTCTTCGCCATCCGCCGCTTTTGCGGCATAGACATCGCCGGATTCATCGACCAGGATCGCCACCGTCACCTTGCTTCCCTTTTCCGGGATCTCGGCATCCCCGGGTATCCCTGGTTTCTTGATCCTTTCAGCCGCGACCGCGATCGAAGGTGATGGAGCGAAGTTCAAAGAATTCAGCACTCCCGACCTAAAGTTCACGGCCTCCTGACCATCGATCAAAATAACAGCTTCGGATGCCGAAGCTCCGTCGATCTGAAATCCCCCTGTCAGAGGTTCCTTCCGTGTACCGGGCGCCAGCATCAGAAGCGAGCCGAAACTTGTGCCGCTCGGCAAAGCTTCGATGGTGTCCCTACTGACAGTCGTCTCGATCCTGCTCTCCGACGAGTCGATGGAAAGGCTCGATGAACTAACATCAACGGTCGCGGTGACGCCTCCAGCACCGTTTCCATAACCAGTACCCGAGCCCGATCCACCTCCCGAACCGCTCCGGGTCACGATGGCAACCCCGGAATTTGTGGTTGTGGGAGTGTTATAGGTCAGGCTATTGAGTCGCTTAATATCTCCTTGCGAAGAAGCCACTGTTTGCAATCCGGGCTGCTCGGTCCCGTCGCCGAACGTCCCCTCGGCAAGATCTACGGGGACATCGACACGTGTCGGGCCGCCTCCCGGATTGACCTTTCTCTCCTCCACGGCCACAAACGACGTGTACTGTGAGAGTATTCCGAATTCAAGCGCAACGCCGGTTATCTTTGCCGCAACTTCTCCGTCGGCCGTCCGGCTTTGAACGCCTTCATAGTCCCCCTTCGTCAGTTCTTCGATCCTCTTTCTCGCCCAGAGCGTCGCCAACACGTCGTGCTCCGCTTCGGCTTCCGGAAGATCGACCTTGATCTCTCTCTCGAACATCTGGCCTCCGACCTTCCCTCTCAGAACTATCGAACCGGAAGCCGCGCCCGTGTACCTTCCGTTAATGATCACAGGCTTCGCCGAGAACAGATCCGGAATCTTCTCAGGATATGTGTCCGCGACCGGCATTCCGTTCCAGTCGATCGAGATATCGGTCAGGATCGGCGCGCGTACGCGTTGGTAGAACCTACGCGCGGCCTCCGCTCCTTCGTCTTCCAGGGTAACGATCGCGGCCTCGCCGTTCCCCTCTTCAGCGATCTTTTCAAGGAGAAACCTGTTCACGCTGTTCCCAATCCCGAACGAGAAAACCCGCGCCTTCGGGTGCTTCTGCACTTCCGCAATTATCTCTCCCTCATTTCCGATATACCCGTCGGTCATAAAACAGACGATCCGGATATGCTCCTGTGAATCGCTCGGATCCAGCGCGGCGCGAATCGCCTTCATCATCTCGGTTCCGCCGCCTCCGCTGCTGTTCTCCAGGAAATCCATTGCCGTTTCAATGTTGGCTTCCGACGCCGGCACTGGCCGGTCGAACAAGATCCGCGTGTCGCCCGCGAACGTGATCAGATTGAAGGTGTCTTCCGGATAGAGGCCGAGCAAAGACATCTTCATCGCTTCCTTTGCCTTCTCGATCGGGAATCCGCCCATCGATCCGGAGGTGTCCAGTACGAACACGATCTCCTTTGGAGCGACGTCCTCGTAAACCCCGAGATCCGGCGGCTGAAGGATCAGAGTGAAGAATCCGCCCCGCGCGTCCCTGTGGGTGATAAGCGCGTCCTCGACCCGGCCGCCGCTCACGCCGTACCGCAGGACAAAATCTTTGTTCGGGATCGTGGCCTCGTCTTTGAGCGAGACCTTTGCCGATCCCGCGCCGAAGCTCTGAGTCTCGATCGCGTGCAGCTTCGATTCGACACCGACGAGCGGAACGCCCGCGTCAATGTTCACCTCGATCGAAATATCGTGACCGGCCCTCGTCAGAGTCACTTTGGGTGAGATCTTCGAAGCGTCCGGAACCCGGTCGGCGCCGGACGCGCTTTTTCCCCGCGGGATGTAGCGGGGACCGACGACCATCGGAAACACGAACTCGTAAACGCCTTCTTCGTACTTGAGGGTCTCCACGTAGCTGATCTCGACCACGATCTTCTCTCCCGGCAGTATGTTTGCCACCGACTGCGTAAAGATGTTCGGCCTCTCCTGGTCCAGAAGCGCCGCGGTCTGCCCCGCATTCTTAGCCGCCTCGTATGTCTTCCGCGCCTCTTCGCGCCTGAGTATCCTGCCCGAAATGACTCGCGAGCCGATGGTCATCGTCATCCGGTCGACGGCACCCTTTTCAGACAAAGGAAATGTGTAAACCGCCTCGATCGGGCGGTCAAAGGTGTTTTCGAACTCCTGCTTCACGGTCACCCGGGCAAGGAATCCGGTGATGTCGGCCTTTACATAGGTCTGCTTGAGCGGACAGGCGCCAAGCCCTCCCTTCTCTCCAAAAGCCGTAAGAGTCCCCTGTGTCACGGGGTACTGCTGCGCGGTTGCCGCGTACGCAAGGCACACGAATACCGCGAGCAAACTGATTGCTCTTTTCATAGAACTTGCTCCTCCAATTTATTGCAGGGAGTTGTTTGGGAAGAAGTGCCGCCTGCTGCGACTATGGTGCACCGAACCGGGATTTGGTTTCTTTAGCGGGAAAAAGGACGGACGGAAGGCGGGTTGAGAGATGAAAAGCTAGTGCTCTATTTTCGAACGCGTTCTTCTGCTGAAAAAATCTCTGCGCCTCCGCGGCTCAGCGGTTGAATGTTCTTGGCAGCTAAAGCGGCTCAATGGAAATTTGCCGATCTTTTCCCCGGGTTCACACGGGACTACCATCCGTCGCGCCTCCGGCGCATTGGGCAGGCACAGGTCCTGCCCCTACGATCCCTGACTTCTGATTCCTTATTCTGTCTCCTGACTCCTGACTTCTGACTCCTCACTCGAAACTCCACACCTTGTCCGGCGTGACGCAATGGTCGAGGCGGATGTCGAATTCAGCGATCCCGTCGATCTGATCGACCGGGTCAAAGAGAGAAACGCCGATCTTCGGGCAATCTTCGCGGCATAGCGCGAGGAACTTGTCGTAATACCCTCCGCCGTAGCCGACCCGGTTTCCATGCTTATCGAACGCTACCAGCGGCACGATAACGGCATCGATGGCATTGTCAGCGATGACCCGGGTATTCAGCGGTTCGAAGATGCCCCAGAAGTTCGGAATGAGCCGCGACATAGGATCGTAGACCGCGCACTCCATCTTCTTCTTCTTGCGGTTGATCCTCGGAACCACGGTCGTGATGTGCGGATACGAACGCCAGATCCGGTCGATCAAAAGAGATGTGTCCACCTCTCCCCGATCTTTGATCGTGAGAAAAATGTGGATACAACGAATGTTTGAGAGCTCGAAGTGCGAAAAGAAGTGTGAGGCCACCTGCCGGCTTCTTCGGGTGATCTCCGCTCTTGAAAGCGATCCTCGGAATTCGAGGAACTGTTTGCGAAGTTCGATCTTGTCCATTTCAATTTATTGGTGAGCCGGCCGGCGCTCGATCCACCCGCCTCCGACCACTTCTTCCCCGTCGTAAAACACCGTCGCCTGTCCGGGCGTTATCGCCGGCTGGGGCTCGTCAAAAACTATCCTCGCCCGTGCACCTTCCAACGCGTGGATCGTCGCGGGGACCGGATTGTGTCTGTATCTCGCTTTTACATACGCTCGAACCGGCTCGGTCGGTTCATCGAAAGCCACCCAGTTCACGTCGCGGGCGGTGAATTCCTTCGAAAGCAGCTCTTCCTTCTCACCGACGACTATTCTGTTTCTCTGCCTTTCGATCTTTACGACATAAAGGGGCTTCTCGTGCGAGATCCCTATGCCTCGCCGCTGTCCGACGGTGTATCGATGGATCCCGGAGTGCTCGGAAAGCACCTCGCCTTCGGTATTCACGATCTCGCCGGCACCGGGTATCTCGGACGACCGGCCTTCGTGATCTAGATAGCGGTCAATGAACTCGGAGTACTTGCCGTCCGGCACGAAGCAGATCTCCTGTGATTCCTCTTTCTCGGCGGTGTAAAGGTTCGCGTCGCGGGCGATGTCACGGACTTCGCTCTTGAGCATTTCGCCAAGCGGAAAATACGCCCTGGAAAGCTGGTCCTGGGTGAGTTCCCATAGAAAATAAGTCTGGTCCTTCCAGTGATTCTTGCCGCGGAACAAGCGGTACCTGTCCGCAGCCTCGTCGTGCTCCACGCGGGCGTAGTGTCCGGTCGCGACCTTGTCGCAGCCCAGGCTCAGCGCCATTTTGTCCAGCGAGGCGAACTTGAGTTTTGAATTGCACGCGACGCAGGGGATAGGCGTTTCGCCGGAAAGGTAGCTTGCAATGAAAGGGTCGATGACGGATTCTTCGAATTCACGCTCGAGATTTAAAACATAAAAAGGAAATCCGAGCATCTCCGCGACCCGTCGCGCGTCGTAGACGTCATCGAGCGAACAGCAGCGCGAAGGCAGAGGATCTCCATTCTCGTCAACATTAACGTGCCGCCTCTGGTTCCAGAGCTGCATCGTGAATCCGACAAGTTCGTGCCCTTCGTCCTTGAGAAGCGCCGCGGCCGAGGATGAATCTACCCCGCCGCTCATTGCGACTGCTATCTTCATAACCGGAGTAAATCAGATTATACCAAACGAACGGGGATTCTTGATTCGAGGCGGACGCACCCTGCCTGCACAAATAGAAAGGGGCCGCCCTATTGGACGGTCCCTCGAAAAAAGAATTGACGAACTACTATTTCGCCGCGATCTTCAAGCCAGGCAGGTCCGATTTCGGACCGCCGAGATCCAGCTTCAACGCGTAGAAGGAAACACCGCTGAGATGATATCTGCCGCTTACCCGTTCAAACGTGACGCCGTTTGCGTCATTTGGTTTAATGACGGATTCGGCTCTGACAATAGCCATTCCAACACTGGAACCGCTCTCCGAACGAATGATGATCGTGCTAACCGCAGGCGTCACACCAAAGCTGATGACGTAGTCGCCTGTCGGGTACTCGGCTTTGCCGATGTTGAACGAGAAGGGTACGGAGGTCTTAAGCTGGCGAATGATCTGTGCGTTCGAGACGACCGCGGTGGCGGCGAAAATGCCGACGAGCATTATGATTGCTATCAGTCTCTTCTTCACGATGTATCTCCGCTGATCCGGGGGCATTTGCATGAAATTAGTTATGATCTTGCCCCGGGACCATCCTTTCGGATGCCGCCGCCCAATTCCATTTGCGTCGCACAAAGATAAACGCTTTGGATTAAGACATGTTCTATCAATCATTTGAGATTTCTTCTAAGGCAGGATTTACCGGGAATCGGGAGGGTCAGCAGTTCCGGCGAGCGTTCCGGCGATCCGACCGATCCGGTCTCTCAGCACCGTGGAAGCGCCGCCATATAACCTGAAGCCTTCATAGACGGCAAGAGAAGTATAGAGCAGGTGATGCTAACGAGGGATCTCGACGGTTCGGATGATGTCGGAGACCACCGCGTCCGTCGTCGCGCCGTCTAGTTCGGCCTCCGCGCGTAACGCTATCCTGTGCCTCAACACCGGTTTCGCGACATCGCGAACATCGTCGGGAGTCGGAAAATCGCGTCCGCGGATGGACGCAAGCGCCTTCGAGCACAGGAGAAGTGCCACTGAAGCCCTTGGACTCGCGCCGTATAGGATTGTCGGATGTTCTCTTGTCTTCCTGACCACATCGACGATATAGCTTCGTATTCCTTCTTCGGTCTTCATACCGGACACCTCAGCCCGGCATTTGCTGATCGCGTCCGGTTCGGACAGCGCCTTCAGTCCGATCGATTCGAGATGCCTGGAATTGAAGCCTTCGTCCCAGCGCGAAACGACCGTCAGTTCCTCATCCCGTTCGGGATAGTCGATGATGATCTTGAGAAGGAACCGGTCAAGCTGGGCTTCAGGCAGCGGGTATGTCCCTTCGTATTCGATCGGGTTTTCTGTCGCAAGGACCGTGAAGATCGGCGAAAGGAGATACCGCTTCCCATCGATGGTCGCTTGCCGCTCCTCCATAGCTTCGAGCAAAGCGGACTGAGTCTTCGGCGGCGTCCGGTTTATCTCGTCGGCGAGAAGTATGTCGGTGAAGATCGGTCCCGGTCGGACGGTGAACTTAGAAGTCTGAAGGTTGTAGACGTTGGTACCGGTGATGTCCGACGGCATCAGGTCGGGCGTGAACTGGATGCGGGAGAACTTCGCTCCCAGGATCCTTGCCAGAGTCTTCACGATAAGCGTCTTGGCGGTGCCCGGCACGCCTTCAAGCAGCGCGTGGCCCTCGGCGAGAAGCGCGACCAGGATCTGCTCGATCACATCGTCCTGCCCGACGATGACCTTCGCCAATTCTGTCCTGATATGGGCGACTGTTTCGGGAGTATGGTTCAGCATATTCTGGGTCGGCAGCCGTCAAGCGGCTCCTAAAGAATGAAGTCCAGCGCCGTCTTCACGGCAAGCAATACGACCGCGGAAAGAAAGATCCTTCGCAGCCAGAGATCGTTGAGGCGTGTCACGGTTCTGGCGCCGACGTAGGCCGCGATGAACATAGTAACGGCTAGGATAATGCCAAGGCTATAGTCAATCAAACCCTGCCACGCGAATACCGCGGTCGCCACACCCGATGAAAATACGTTAATGAACTTGGTGCCTGCGACCGCTTCCGTGAAACTCATTCCATAGAACGCCACCAGCACCGCGGTCAGCATTGTTACATATCCTCCGCTGTACATCCCGCCGTAAACGCCCAGGAAGAAAGTGAGAAGGAGGGTAAGTGCGATCGCTCCTTTGCCGGGCATCTCGATCGATCTCTTGACCCCCTTGTCGCGTCCGGTAAGTGAAAAGATGACCACGAAGATCATCGATGCGGTTACGAAGACAGGTACCGCGGACGATGAGAAAATACCGATCAGCATTGCGCCAAAAGTAGAAGCCGCGATCGTGATCGCGACGAGGGGCGAGAGACGCCTGAATTCGATCGAGCCGTGGCGGAAGAAGGAGAGGCTCGCCCCGATGTTCATAAAGGTCAGGCCAAACATATTGGTCGCTACGGCGACTTTCGGCTCAACACCGAACTGGAACATCACCGGGACAGTGATCAGAGAGTTGCTGCCGGTCACGACGCCCACCACGCTCGTCACGAAGAAGAGGAGGATAAGAATTGATAGTGAAGTGATGGGCATTGTAAGAGTTATGAGTTATGAGGACTGGGGTGATACTAAGCTAACAATCGTCTTCTGTCTTCTGTCTCCTGTCTCCTGTCTTCTGTCTCCTGTCTTCTGTCTCCTGTCTCCTGTCTCCTGTCTTCTGTCTCCTGTCTCCTGTCTCCTGTCTCCTGTTTCCTGTCTCCTGTCTCCTGTCTTCTGTAGCACGCTCCCTTACGGTCGCGTTTCTGCCTCCAGTATTACGTCCTGCGCCTTTCGGCGCATTGGGCAGGCACAAGACCTGCCCCTACGACGCCCGATGGACTCGTCAGACCCGATGGACTAGACGGACCTTACAGCCTCGCCAAACTTACAACGCGCTTCGCTTAGCTCCGCGCTTCAAGCCGAGCGAATCCTCGATCTCCCTGAGCCGTTTCACTGTGCGGAGTACCGCCTTCTTGCCGGTCGGGACGCCGTGCATAATGTCTTCGGAAGTCTGCAGAAGATCCAGTATTTCCGCTGGTTCGGTCCCGATCCTGCGCGAGATCAGCGTGGCAAGCGTTTCCTTGGTCACCGTGTAGTTATCGACGCCAAGGAACCTGGAAACGCGGCGCCGGAAGTCCGTGTAAACATTCTCCATGGCAAGATCGTAAGCCTTCGTCCTGTTTTGAAGCTGTGCCATTGCGGCGACATACTCGAGCTTTGAAAGCCGGTCAGGTTCTTCCGCCGGCAGAGGCCGCGCGAATCGGCGTCCTCTCGAGATGAGAAGAAGCGCAATGAGTGCCGAAGACTGAAGAAAGATCGCTACAACAGGTGTGCCCGAAAAATAACCAACCAGCCGGTTGTCGTCATTTCCGAAACCCTGATGATATTCGTCAAACGCGATCGGACCTGCCTTCGAAGTGATCACGTTCACTGCAAGTTGGGCGTTATCGACCAGATCGATACCGCCATTCGCGACAATGTACGGGTCCGTCAGCACCACTATCCTTCCCGCTCCGAATGGTGAGTCTGCAAGTATCTGCTTGTCTGAATTGGAAAGGTGAACCAAAGGCGCCATACCCGCAATATCCGCGGTGGTCGCGTTTCCGGCACCGAAATCACCGTCATCGCTCTCCGAAGCTTCAATGTCTTCA
>JAHEEZ010000249.1 GCA_024640445.1 Acidobacteriota bacterium
AGAACGGGCTTTTCCTGATCACAGGCGGAATGGACGCCCGCGTACTTTATTCGCCGGACCGCGGAAAGACCTGGCGTTCGACTTCCGCACCTATGAACAGCGGTTCGGCGGGAGCCGGAGTATTCGGCATTGCTATGAAGGGCAAACGCGGAGTGATCGTCGGCGGCGACTATACAAAACCGGAGCTGGATAACAGCAACATCGCCTACTCGGAAGACGGAGGCAGATCCTGGCAGACGCGCTTAAAAGCCAACAGTTTCGGATACCGCTCGGGCGTCGCGTTCGTCACCGACAAGACTATTGTGATCGTTGGTCCGGGTGGATCTGACATTTCTTTTAATTCCGGGCAGAACTGGAAGGGAATAGACGACGGAAACTATAACTCGGTGGCGGCGACCGGCAAGGAATCAATATGGGCGGTCGGACCCAAGGGACTGGTCGCCAGGCTGGATGTCGCCGGGCTGGAGAAATAGACCGGTGAGCCTTTCGATCTTCGACGCGGTCGGCGCTGTAGGTGTGATGATCATCATCGTCACTTATCTCCTCCTTCAAACGGGAAAGATGGAGAGTCGGGGAATCGCGTACTCGGCGTTCAATGCGTTCGGATCGGCGATGATCATCGTTTCGCTCTGGTTCGATTTTAACCTGGCGGCGTTTATCGTAGAATTCTTTTGGCTGGTGATCAGCATTTACGGGATCCTGAAGTCAGTCCCAAAGAGTTTTGGCCGCTGATCGCGCGGAAAACGCGGATCGAATCAGGATCTTATTGAAGCGTGAACAACGGTAGTTAAAAATCGACCTCGGCGTCATCATCCGTGAGATCCTCTGCTTGACGACTAATGCAAAAACTCAAGAAACCACTTTCGTGCACATCGCAGACCTCGCTCAAGAAAGAGCAGATGGTCGAGCTTTACCGATTTCTCAAGCTCACAAGGATGTTCGACGAAAAGACCGTCGTACTTAAAAAGCAGTCGAAACTTACCGGAGGCGTGTTCACCTCCCTGGGGCAGGAAGCGACAGCGGTAGGTACGGCGTTCGCGCTTGAACCCAGGGATTTCATAGCCCCCCTGATCCGCGATATCGGCGCCTGTTTCGTAAAAGGCATTGAGCCGAGGGAGATCTTCCTGCAGTATTTCGGCCGCGGCACCGCACCGTCGAGGGCTACCGACGTTCAGTTTCACTTTGCCGACATCGAAAAGGGTTTTGTCGGCCCGATCTCTCATCTCGGCGATATGATCCCGGTGATGACAGGAGTTCTTCTCGCTTCAAGAATGAAGAAAGAGAACCGCGTCGCGGTCGCGTATCTGGGCGAAGGCGCGACCTCAACGGGCACTTTCCACGAAGGGGTGAATTTCGCCGCGGTGAAGAAACTTCCTCTTATCACCGTGATCGAGAACAATGGATATGCGTACTCCACACCCACCGAGAATCAATGCGCCGCGGAGAGTTTTGTGGACAAGGCACTGGGTTACGGAATCAAGGGGCTTAAGGTTGATGGCAACGACGTGATCGCGTGTTACGAAACGATGAAGGAGGCGGTCGCGCACGCACGGTCAGGTGACGGAAGCGTCCTGATCGAGGCGATGACCTACCGGCGGAAAGGCCACGCGGAACACGACAACCAGGCATATGTGCCCGACGGAGAGATCGCATGGTGGGCTGAAAACAACGATCCCGTCGACAGGTACGAGCTTTACCTGAAACAAGAAAAGATTTTGTCTGAAGCGGATATGGAAATGATCGCGGCGGAGATCAGGGAACTGCTCCAGCGCGAGTCCGATGCGGCAGAGGGCGAACCGCTCCCCGCAGCTGAAAACGCTGCGTACAGCGTCTTCGACAACAAGGTCGTACCGCCTGCTTTCAGAAAAAAGGTCCTGGAAAACTAAGGCTTTCGAAAGGCTCAAACGAATGTCAGCGAACCATTGGTGTCAGAAGCGCCCGGCAATCGCTCGGATGTAACTGCGGCCTTTTCGTCATCCGGATCGAACTATGTTGATGTCTTTGCTATTCATCGTGCTCGGACTCGTGCTCCTGACTGCAGGAGCGGAAGGCCTTGTGCGATCTGGTTCCTCGCTGGCGCTCAGGCTTGGCGTGACGCCGCTTGTGATCGGCCTGACGTTCGTAGCGCTTGGGACATCAAGTCCGGAACTGGTCGTTTCCATCCAGGCTGCTTTCGACGGGAGCAGCGCGCTTGCGCTCGGAAACATAGTCGGGTCGAATATCAGCAACACGGCCTTGATTCTCGGAACGGCGGCGTTGATCTACCCCCTTAAAGCGAAAGCACAGGTGGTCCGCAGGGAGATGCCGATAATGATCGCCGTAAGCGGCGTACTTTGGCTGATGGTCCTCGACGGTGAGGTCAGCCGACTGGACGGCGCTATCCTCTCGTTTGGAGCCGTCGTCTACACCATATTCGTGTATTACCTTGCACGCCGCGGCGGTGATAAGGAAATTGAAGAGGAATTCGCCGAGGCCGTCGACAAACCCACAAAATCTGTTCCCCTCGATCTCGTGCTTCTCGGCGGAGGCATCGTGATGCTTGTCGCAGGGGCAAAACTGCTTGTGGACGGCGCGGTAGCAATAGCGCGTTTGCTGGAGATCAGCGAGGTGGTGATCGGACTTTCGATCGTCGCGATCGGGACCAGCCTGCCGGAGCTTGCCACATCAACGGTTGCCGCTTATCGAAAAGAAGCGGATATGGCACTTGGGAATGCGATAGGATCGAACATCTCGAACATCGCTCTGGTCCTTGGCATCACCGCGTTGGTCAATCCGATATCCGCCGCGGACATACGCACCTTTGATCTGGCGATGATGCTCGGGATCGCGATCTTCTTATGGGCCCTTCTCGGACTTCGTTTCGTGCTTGACCGTGTCGAAGGATTTATCCTACTTATCGTTTACGCACTTTATATCTATACACTTTTTCCATAGAACCAAATGATCAAGCAGATAAGAATTACCAAATCTTTCAAGGAGTTCATCGCCAACGAGCGTTCGGCCGGACTGATGCTGATGGCGTGTTCGGTGCTTTCGCTGATCGTCGCGAATTCCTATTTTGGCCCGGCATATCTTGACTTCTGGCAGTCATACCTGGGTCCGCTCACTGTTTCATACTGGGTCAACGACGGGTTGATGGCTATCTTCTTCCTTCTCATAGGGCTTGAGCTCAAGCGCGAGCTTTACAAGGGAGAGCTATCCAATTTCAGAAACGCCCTGTTGCCGATCGTGGCGGCGGCCGGCGGAGTTATTTTGCCCGCGCTGCTGCATCTGTGGCTCAACTCCGGGACGCCTACACAGGCAGGCATCGGGATCCCGATGGCGACCGACATAGCGTTCGCGCTCAGCATTCTCTCGCTTGCCGGAGACAGGATACCGCTTTCGCTGAAGGTCTTTCTGACGGCTCTTGCGGTCATCGACGACCTGATCGCGATAATAGTGATCGCCGTTTTCTACACCTCAAAATTTTCGGCGATGTATCTTCTACTTTCGCTCGGAGTGTTCGCGGTGCTTGCGATTCTGAACAGGATGAAGGTCGGCAATTTGATCGTGTATATGATCCTTGGGGCGCTGATGTGGTACTTCATGTTCAGGTCCGGTGTTCACGCGACGATCGCGGGGGTCCTGCTGGCCTTCACGATACCCTTCACAAAGATCCGTGACGACGAGAGTTCGTCGTCGTACAAACTGGAGCATCTCCTGCACAGGCCCGTCGCGTTTCTTGTACTCCCTGTATTTGCGCTCGCCAACACCGGCATCGTGATCTCGAGCGGATCGGTCGCCAGTCTGACGACTCCTAACAGCGTGGGCATTTTCATCGGTCTGTTCTTCGGAAAGGTGGTCGGCATCACTGTCCTGAGCTACATTGCTGTTAAACTGCACATATGCCGTTTGCCGCTTTATTTGCAATGGCGTCACATCATCGGCGCGGGCTTTCTTGCCGGAATAGGGTTTACTATGTCCATCTTCATAACCAACCTTGCATTTAAGGGCGACTCCGCGTTGATAAACAATTCGAAAATGGCTATCCTCCTGACTTCGCTGATCTCCGGGATCGTCGGATACTTATGGCTGGTATCGATAACGAAGACCGAGGGCACCACTGAGTCCTTCGATTACGAGGAGGACGATTAAGAAAAGGGAAAGACCTTTTCCGGGGGAACAATGAACCCAAATTTCACAAGCGTGCCTTTCAAGACCGAGTCCGGCATTTCCCAGATCGACGGCATTGCCAAGTTCTCTTCTGCGGGGATCGTGCTCGAGTTCGAGTCCAAGCTCCTGGGCCTCATTAAAGGAGGCGTCAAGGAAATGCGCGTTGCGATGGACGAGATCATGGACGTGAAGTTCAAGAAGGGTCTTTTCAAATCGGGAGCGAAGATCCAGATCAGGCTGAAGAACTTTACCAGGCTCAGCGAGCTTCCAAGCCAGGACGGCAAGCTCACATTAAAGATCAAGCGCGAGGATTTCGCGCTCGCAAAGGAGGCGGTCGAACAGTTTGAGAAGGACTTCGGCGACCACAACGCTTCGCTGCCGCCGGCGCATACTTCCGTCAGCAGCCTTTTCGACAACTCCGGAGAGTTGAAAGAGGACGATCTCGATACGCAGGAGTTGGATCAGTAGCCGACCGGCCGCTTTTCCCCCGCCAGATGACACAGGAAAAAGGAAGCAATCTGCTTGAAGCGATAAGGGAGGGCATCCGCGAGGAGATGTCCCGCGACGATACCGTTTTTGTTATCGGCGAGGACGTGGGAACCTACGGCGGAGCCTTCAAGGTAACGGAAGGCCTTTTGGACCAGTTCGGTCCGGAACGCGTGATCGACACCCCCATCTCGGAAGCTGCCATCGTTGGCGCCGCCTGCGGTTCCGCGTTGCTTGGAATGAAGCCTGTCGCGGAATTCCAGTTCATAGACTTCATTTCGAACGGGTTCGATATGCTTACGAACTATGCCGCGAAGTCCCGCTATCGCGGATGCGGCGGGATCGGGGCTGTGTTTCGAGGTCCGTGCGGAAGCGGGGTGCGCGGCGGACCGTTCCATTCGCTCAACGCGGAATCTTTCTTCCTCAACACTGCCGGACTGAAGATGGTCGAGCCTTCGACCGCTTATGACGCGAAGGGTCTGATCAAATCCGCTATCCACGATCCGGACCCGGTACTTTTCTTTG
>JAHEEZ010000250.1 GCA_024640445.1 Acidobacteriota bacterium
AGTGCTGAGTCTGATCGTGCGGCTTGCAGTAGCGATAATCGTCTTTGAAGGCGGCCTCCTGCTGAACGTTTACGACCTTCGCCACGCTTCGCGGGCGGTGACCGGCCTTGTGACAGTCGGATTGCTGATCACCACGGCGCTTTCCGGCGCGCTGGCGCATTACCTGATCGGGCTCGACTGGGATGTCGCGCTTCTGTTTGGAGCCATCGTTTCAGTGACGGGACCGACGGTGATCACCCCGATCCTCACAAAGGTGAAGGTCAACCGGCGTGTGCGCTCGACCCTGGAGAGCGAGTCGATCATCGCGGATCCGCTGGGGGTTATTCTTGCCGCTGTCATATTCACTTCTATCGTGGAAAAGGGAGATTGGACGTACATCATCACTCACGGAATAGAGACGATCGCCTCCGGGATGTTGATAGGGTTGTTTGTCGCGCTCCTCGTATGGATCTTTTCCAATCGGTTCCATCTGCTTCCATCCAAATTCACAAGGCTCGGGATCCTGGGAAGCGCGCTTGTCGCGTACACCGCAGCTGAGTTGATCAGGCACGAATCGGGAGTGCTCGCTGCGGCGGTGGCGGGAATCGCCATCGGCTCTCTCGAGATACCGAACAAGGAAGATGTCAAGGAATTCAAAGGGGATCTGGCGTCGATCTCCATCTCCGCCGTATTCATTCTTCTCGCGGCCAGCCTTCGTCTATCTGATCTCTACACGCTTGGGTGGAGCGGCCTTGCGGTCGTTGTCCTGATAATGGTCGCAGTGCGGCCGGTGCGCGTGTTTCTTTCGACGTACGGATCAGAACTGCGCCGGAACGAGAAGTGGTTCATTTCATTCCTCGGCCCGAGGGGCATCGTCGCCGCTTCGGTCGCGACGTTCTTCTCACTTGAGCTGATAGAACGCGGAACGAAAGGTAATGATCCGGCCATGACGGCGGACGCGACCACCATGGTGACGCTGGTATTCGCGGTGATACTCGGAACGGTGCTTATCGAGGGCACTGCTGCGGGGAAGCTTTCAAAATTTTTCAGAGTTATGCCAAGACTAACGGTGATAGTGGGTGCTGACGAGACGGCGCGGCTTCTGGCGGAACGGCTGGCAGGCGCGGGTGAGTCGATCTCCGTGATCGATACCGACAAGGAAAACTGCTCGGAAGCGCAAAAGATAAAGAACGCGAACGTTTTCTGCAAAGACGCGACGGACGCGGACGTGCTGAAAAAGGCGGGCGTCGGCGAGGCCAAATCGGTGATCGTCGCGACCTCCAGCGACAAAGTGAACATACTTGTCGCCCAGGTCATCCGTTCAAACTTCGGGGACGTGCGAATCGTCGCGAGGGCGAACACGACTTCGAATATTTCGGCGTTCCAGGAAGCGGGAATCGAGACCATGAGTCCCGTCCAGGCTTCGGTCGCGATCCTTGAGAACATGGTGCTGAGGCCCAGCCTTCTGAAGCTTTTGGCGGGTAAACAGCCTGAAGAAGAGAAGATCGACGAGGTCCGCGTCCGTTCGGCAAGGGCGGTCGGAAGGAGCCTTGCCGAACTGCATCTGAGCGGCTGCCTTGTGGTAGCGGTGCGAAGGGACGGGAAGATGATGGCGCCGAACGGCGCCACGGTCCTGAGGTTCAACGACATACTGACGCTGATCGGCGACTCGGAATCGCTGGACAGCGCGAAAGATGTTTTCCAGGCATTCGACTGACAATGCCCAATGAGCATTGACCATTGACCAATGAAGGGAACGCACGCGTCCCGCCTATAGCGGGTGTGGAATCGTTTGCCCATCCGTTCGGGATCCGTTTAGCCCACCCGTTCACGGGTGGGGCAGTGATCATCCTGTCGCCGAAGGCGATCAACAACATAGCCCAGGGTGAAACCCTGGGACGGGAACGCCGCAAGCGAGCGTCGCCAACGGCGACGAACAATCCATTCCGGTGAACAGCCCCAGCCTGTTAGTCGCCTTCGGCGACTTATGGCCGTGGGGCCGCTAATCCGGGGCGATGCCCCGGGCTATGATGTATGTCCGCTTTGCGGACGGCGATCGATCACCAAGCAGGAGCCATAGAACAATGAACCGCATATACCGCTTAATTCATGCCTTACTTCCAGCCCTCGCTTTTTCATTTTTACTTTTTAATTTTGCGTTGGGACAGTACGCTCCCGCCGGCCCTGGCAAAGACGCGCAATGGGCGAGCGCCGGAAAGCAGGCGGTCGGGACCGCCAACTCGCTCGATTCCAAGGTCTGGTTCACTCTCCAAAGCGGGGTGATGACCGAGGTCTATTACCCGAACGTCGCGGTTGCGAACGTCCATATGCTCCAGTTCATCGTTGTCGACCCGTTGGCGAAGACGGTCGAGACGGAGTTCGACGACGCGATCCACGAGATAAGAGCTCTGAGGCCCGATTCCCTCTCGTTTCAGCAGATAAACACCGCGAAGTCAGGCAAATGGAAGATCACGAAGACGTATGTGAGCGATCCGAAGAGCGATACGGTCTGGATCAAAGTTGGTTTCGAACCGAAAGTAACTGCGCTTAAGCTCTACATCTATTACGACCCATCTCTTGCCAACAGCGGTATGCACGATAGCGGTTCCGGACACTTCACGAGGATATCTCCGGAAAAGTCGAAGGGGCTGCCTGGGGACGGTAAGGAACGTGTGAGAACTGGCAATGCGCGAGTACTTTCGGGTTTTGTCAGCACTGACACCAAAGTCGCGTCATATCTATGGGTCAGCAAACCGCTTTCCGAGGTCTCGAACGGCTATTACGGCACGAGCGATGGACTGGACCAATTGCGTAGGTCTGGTGAACTGCATGATCGATATTCAAAGGCAGAAGACGGAAATGTTGTTCAGATCGCGAGGGTCATGGGGCCGGAATCCTTTTCGGTAGTTCTGTCATTTGGCCAAAACGCTGAAGAGGCTATCAGCAGCGGCTCGAGTTCGATCGCGGCCGCGGGCAAGGGCGGGTTCGACATGATCCGTGCTCCCTACGACAAAGGCTGGGCCGACTATGTAAGGACGCTCCCGAAGATCGATCCGAAGTACCAGGCGCAGTTCAACATGGCGGCGATGCAGCTTAAGGTCAACGAGGACAAGACCTACCGCGGAGCCAACATAGCGTCGATGACCGTTCCCTGGGGCGGAGGCGCGACCGCCAACGAGGACAACGTAGGCGGATATCATCTCGTGTGGTCGCGCGACCTCTATCAGGTCTTCACCGCCTATCTCGCGCTCGGCGACCGCGGCGCCGCAGAACGCGCCCTCGATTTCCTTCTCAACGTACAGCAGAAACCCGATGGCAGTTTCCCGCAGAACTCCTGGCTCGACGGAAAGCCTTTCTGGGGATCGCTACAGATGGACGAGGTCGCGTACCCGCTGATCATGGCGTGGCAGCTGGGCAAGACGGACAAAGAGACGTACGAGAACCACCTCAAGAAGGCTGCCAACTTCATCGTCCGGAACGGCCCGAAGACGCCTCAGGAGCGCTGGGAAGAAGAGGGCGGATATTCGCCTTCGACGATCGCGGCGGAGATCGCGGGACTTGTTTGCGCGGCGGACATTGCGCGAAAGAACGGCGATGAAGCTTCGGCGCTCGTTTACCAGGGAGCGGCGGATGACTGGGCTCGGAAGGTCGAGATGTGGACCGCGACAACGACCGGGAAGCACGGTGACGGGAACTACTACGTCAGGATAACGCAGAACGGGAATCCCGATGCGGGGGACAAGATCGAGCTGAACAACGGAGCGGGATTCTTTGATGAGCGTGACATTGTCGATGCGGGATTTCTGGAGCTCGTCCGGCTGGGGATCAAGCCGGCGGACGATCCTCTGATCGCGAAGTCGGTGAAGGTAATCGACGATGTTATCAAAGTCGAAACTCCGAACGGACCTGCGTTCTACCGCTACAACCACGACGGCTATGGAGAGATGGATGACGGCCGCCGCTGGAACTGGGACGGGAAATACACGGGGAAGGGAAGGCTTTGGGTCTTGCTTTCTGGTGAGCGGGGGCAGTATGAATTGGCGCTCGCTTCGGCAGGAGGCAGGAGACAGGAGACAGGAGACCGCGGGTCAGATGTAGGGACAGGGCTTGTCCCTGCCCGAGACGGAGAATCAGTACCCGGAGCGGTAGCGACGGGCAAAACTGAGAAGGTTCCCGCAAAGGCGCAAAGCCGCAAAGAAGCGCAGGGTTTGAGCAAACGTTCTTTCCAATCATCAACTAACAATTATCAACCCCTTTCGCTTCGCTCATGGCAGGCAGGGCTGCCTGCGCTCCAGTCAAATCGTTCTCAGCACTCATTTCTCAGTACTCAGTACTCTTCGCCAGGATCGCTTCGCTCATGGCAGGCAGGGCTGCCTGCGATCCAGTCGTACGGGTCCGACTATCTGACTTCAGAACTTTCCCGGCCCAGTATGCCCCAATTGTCAACTATCAATTATCAAACCACTTCTCAGTCCTCAGTCCTCAGTCCTCAGTCCTCAGCCGCGCGGCGGCGCCTGGATGACATGCTCGCCTTCGCCAACGAAGGGCTAATGATCCCGGAACAGGTCTGGGACAAGCAAGAAACCCCCGAGAACATCGACCGGCAGTTTGTGCCCGAGCTGAAGTTCGGCGAGGGCACGGGCTCAGCGACGCCGCTCGCGTGGTCGATGGCTCAGTTCATACGGCTCGCCGTAAACATTAAGGAGGGCCGCAATCTCGACACCCCGCAGGTCGTCTATGACCGCTATGTGAAAGGCGGGATCCCCGGCAATGCCACGAACTTCGGAGGAATGGGCGAGGAATTCAACCTTCCGGTCAAAGCGGGCGAGAAGTTCTCGTTCACGCGCGACGCCCCGAAGGGCACGAAGATCGGTTACAACTATGGCGGAAAAGTTCATTTTATCGAGGTCGGAGACGACGGGAAGTTCACGGTCGAGGTGATCGCGCCTGAGGGCCAAGAGACCGTAGTCGTTGGGATCGAAGTGCCTTCAGGCGCTACCGCGTTCGAACGTGTTACGGTTAGCTCCGCCGACAAGGTGGAGCCCGAAAAGCTCGACAAGATCGTCACCGAGACGATCAAAGCGGTGAAAAACGGTCCAATTATATTCGGCTCGAGGGCCTATGTCTTCTATAGAGGGAAGGCGAATTCGGTCCTTTTCGCGGGCGACATCAC
>JAHEEZ010000050.1 GCA_024640445.1 Acidobacteriota bacterium
TAGAAAGACCGCGTACTTGTTCAGCGCCTGTTGTGAGATCGGGGCTATCCTTGCCGGCGCGCCGGACGATCAGCGGATCGCATTGAGGGAATATGGGATGAACCTCGGCACTGCTTTCCAGCTTGCCGACGATGTCCTTGATTTTACCGCCGACAAGGAAGTACTTGGAAAAGCGTCCGGTGCTGACCTCCTCGAAGGCAAGCTGACGCTGCCGCTGATACTCCTTGTCGCTCAGGATCCTTCGGTCAAACCACTGCTAGAGGAAATCATGCGCGAAGGCGCTTACGGGACCGGCGTCAGAGAAGAACTTCTTGGAAGGCTCAGGGACGCGAGAACCCTTGAAAAGACAAGGAATACGGCTTTGGATTTTGCCGCCCGGGCCGGAAAAAATCTTGAATTGTTGCCGGAAACGAGGTATGGTGTTGCCTTGGGCGACATCCCCGCTTTGATGATAGATCGCCGAAGTTAACCAGATCCCTGCATTTTCCGCTTGAATTCTCCGTTATGTCCGAATCGATGTTAGATGAAAACCTGATTGCGACTCTTGAAAAGAGCCTGCGGCAGACGAGAAACGCCCAGCAGAGACTCTTGGTTCGACTGCGCGAGGTGGAATCCGAATCGGATCGCCTGCGGCAGGAGATCGAGGCGCTGGAGAACAGCGCCGAGCAGACCGAAGCGGCGATATACAGCCTTCTGGCAACGATTCGATCGGGCAATCAGCCGAGGCACCATCTTCAGAACCTGCGGATCGACGACGACTACGACATACCCTCGGATCTGAGAAGACTTCATTCTTCGTCGCGTAACGATGGAACGGGAAGCGGAACGATGGGCCGGGAGGACTACCAAAAACCGCCCGCGACTTACCGTCCGGAAAGGGACTATTCCGGCGGCGGCCGAAGCTTGCCTTCGATCAGTCAAAAGATCGAGCCGATAAGCCAGCGGTTCTCCGACCGAACGATCACCCAGGCGTGCACGCTTTTGCTTCGTGAATCAGGACAGGCTCTGCACGTGAACGAGCTCTATAATTTCCTTGTCGCCGGCGGCTTCGAATTCAAAGGCAACAACCCTACGATCTCGATCGCGGTATCACTTAACCGCAACAGGCGATTCAGAAAAGTAGCGCCGGGAACGTTTGATCTCGTAATGCGCGACGCTTCTCAGGCATCTTAGCGAAGCGATAACTCAAATTGGTTACAGTTGGCCCGGCACAGTTGCCGGGCCAACCCGTTTGGAGTCTCATCAAACCTGGGCATTTCAGGCGCCGGAACGCACGGCAAGAGTGGGGATCGGTATTATGAACAAGTTACGCCCGACAACGGCAGTTCTTGCATCCGCGTTGTTGTTTTTTGCCTTCTTTGCGCTAACGGTGCCTGCGCAGAAGGTCCGTCTGCGTTCGCAAGTCGCGGAACCCTGTACGAGTCCTTCGGGCGTGGTTCCCAGGTGGAAATACTCTGATCTCTACGGGGACGGCAACATCGCCGTCCAGGGGAGCTACAGCTGCCGGGGAGCGTTCATTTACGATATCTCGAATCCGGATTCGCCGCAGTTCACGGCTCATTACAACCCGGGAAACAACCAACAGTTCCTGGAAGCGATCGTGATCGGCAACCGTGCTTACTTCGGCAGCGGCAACGGCGGCGGTGTTCATATTGTAGATCTGACCAACCCATCCCAGCCTTCGCTATTGGGAACGGTTGATGCCGGACACGGCAACGGCTTCAACTCCATTCACGAGATGGTCGTGTTCGGAGACTATCTGATCGAAAACTTCAACGGCTTTTCCAACAAGCTTCTAAAGGTCATTAACATCAGTGATCCCGCGAACCCAGTATGGGTACGTGATATAAATCCGACAGAGGTCACGTGGGTTCACGCGATGCACATACGCGGAAACCGGCTTTTCACATCGGGCTGGGGCAATTCGTCAAATCGCGGACGAACGGAGATCTATAACATTGCCAACATCGGGACGCAGGCGCCGTCATTTCTTGGATACATCGACGACCCGAACGGGGTCACGACCGGGAACAACATGCATAGCTCGTGGACCAGCGAGGACGGTAACTACCTCTACAGCTGCCGGGAGACGAGCGACGGGACGGGAGACGTAAGGGTTTACGACATTTCAAATCCCGCGATCCCTTTGATCGTGAACGACATTAAAATGCAGGACCTCGGCCTGAACGCGATCACGCCGCACAATCCCGTCGTAAAAGGAAATCTTCTGTTTGTTTCCTGGTATCAGGCGGGTTTGCAGGTGTTCGATATCTCGATCCCTTCCGAACCGAAGCGCCTTGGCCAGTTCGACTCGTTCCCCGACACTTTCGCGCAGGATCCTGCAGAAAAAGCGCTGATCGACGAATCATTCGACATCGTCTGCGGAAACGAGGATCTGCAGAACCTTCTTCCTACAACCTATGATGGGAACTGGGCGGTCTACCCATTCCTCGGCAACGACAAGGTGCTGGTGGGAGATTTGAGCACTGGTCTTTACATCCTCGATGTCACGGCAATCAGCGATCCCCTCAAAAACCGCGTTTCGGACTTTGACGGGGACGGTAAGACCGATTTCGCGGTGTACTCCCCGGCCTCCGGACTCTGGAGCATTGAGAACAGTTCGAACGGCTCGCATTCGGAGGTCTATTTCGGAACACAAAATGACAGGCTGGTCGCGTCGGACTACGACGGAGACGGCAAGACCGACATCGCAGTCTGGAGGCCTTCCGATGGAATGTGGTACATCATAAGGAGTTCTGACGGTACCTATGATTTCAGGCAGTTCGGCCTTGCAGCCGACATACCCGCGGCGGCCGATTACGATCTCGACGGAAAGGCGGACGTAGCAGTGTTCAGGCCCTCGAACGGAGTCTGGTACATATGGCAAAGTACGCTCGGTTTCCGGTTTATCCAGTGGGGATCATCAGGCGACGTCCCGGTAACCGGTGATTTTGAGGGTGACGGCAAGGCGGATATCGCGGTCTTCAGACCCTCGGACGGAGTATGGTACGTCTATCCGAGTTCTTCTGGAATTCCGATGTATGCTCAGTTTGGTGCCCCAGGCGACAAACCGCTGGCGGGAGATTTTGACGGTGACGGCCGGTCTGATTTCGCCGTGTACAGGCCTTCGCAGGGAACGTGGTATGTCCTGCGTTCGTCGAACGGTTCGTTCTTTGGCTATGAGTTCGGTATGGCCGCCACTGATGTCCCGATCCCGGCGGATTTCGACGGGGACGGCATGACGGATATTTCGGTGTTCCGGCCTTCGGATAATAACTGGTACAGAATAAACAGCTCTGATCTCTCTTTTTCTGTCCGGAATTATGGAACCGCCGGGGATCTTCCTGCGGCGATCTCGGTCCAGCCGTGACCAGATTGGTTGCCGACACTCTGTGAGGCTCTTTGTCAGGCTAAGCCGCTTGACAAAGAGCCTTTTTTGCGCAGATATTGGCGCGTATGAAACTTCGATTGATGATCCTCAGCGGAAGCCTCGAAGGGGGCGAATATGACCTGGAATCAGGTCATCTCCTGATCGGCAGAAGCCAGAACTGCAGCGTGCGATTCGATCCGTACGCAGAGAAGATCGTTTCTTCCCAGCACGCGTTCATCTATTCAGGCGACGACGGCTTCTATGTGCGTGACAATGGAAGCACGAACGGGACCTATCTGAACGGCCAGCCAATCACGAAAGCGAGATTAAGTGATGGCGACGTTATCGTTTTTGGAAGGAACGGTATTCAGGCGAGGGTGGAGATCGATAGCGATGCCGACTCGGTCAAAACGGCGATCAGATTTCCCGCCTCTTCCGGAAGCACTCCTCCGGTGACTGAACCGGGTCCGACGGTGGAAGCATACGAAGCCGCACGATTAGAGATGGCAAACCGCCAGCCGGCACCGAGTCTGAATCAGACGATGTCCGGTGTTGGCCTCAGCGCCCAGGAGATCGTGCTGCCTCCCCCGCAAACCGCGAAATATATTGCCGTTGCGATAATGACCGGTCTCATAGTGCTCGCATTCTTCCCGGTCTTTCTCCTGATCGTTCTGGGTCTCGGGCCGGTCGCGACTTTGATCGCAACCGTGGCCGCGTTTCTGCCGGTGGTTTTTTACCTTGCTCCAATGATCTGGCTGGACCGGTACGATCCGGAGCCCTTTTGGCTTCTGCTCCTTTGCTTTTCCTGGGGAGGCGTCGTGGCCGTGTTTGCGTCGGCGATAGTCAACGATGTATTCACGATGGTTGCCACGGTCCAGAGCCAGAATGCGATACTCGGGGAACTGGCAGGAGCTGTGATCTCAGCGCCTTTCATAGAGGAAACAATGAAAGGTGTTGGCCTCTTCGCGATGCTGCTCTTCTTCCGCCGCCATTTTGACGACGTGCTGGACGGGATCGTGTTCGCAGGCGTTATCGCTCTCGGATTCGCCGCGGTAGAGAACATCCTCTACTACGGCAGGGAATTTCTTACGGGTGGTGTGGCCGGTTTGGGATTCGTCTTCATCCTTCGAGGAATCTTGTCGCCGTTTGCCCACGTTTCGTTCACAGCAATGACCGGGATCGGTTGTGGAATTTCAAGGGCATCGCATAACTGGATCGTGCGGATCGTGATGCCCGTTTTCGGACTCATCGCGGCGATGTCCCTGCATGCCATGTGGAATGGAATGAGTCTCGTGATCCTCTTGATACTCGACCTAACGGGCACAATGGGTTACTGCGGCGAAGTCGGGCTCGGGGGCGAGAACGTCGGCACTTGCGCCTTCCTGATCGGCTATACAGTACTCGAAATCCCTGTTTTCCTTATCTTCGTTGGCTTCAGCCTCTATATGATGAGGAGACAGAGCAAGACCCTGCGCGAGATGCTGGCGATCGATGTCGCCCGAGGATTGATACCGCAGGAGCATCTGGATATTGCCACGTCGATGTTCCGCAGCATTTTCTGGAATCTTGGAGGCATCACAAAGGGCAAATATCTGAACCGCCGCAGGTATCTAAGGGCGATCGGTGGTCTCGGCCTCTCGTACTGGCATATCCAAAAAGCCACCGCGGCTGAAGGCCATACAGGCAGTTTCCAGCAAAATCCCTACCTTAGGGCGGAAGTGGAGAAGTACGGGAAGCTCGTGTGAGGAGACGGGAGGGATCGTAGGGGCAGGACCTGTGCCTGCCAAATGCTCTGTTAGGCGCGGAAGATGTTAATCGAATCTGTCGGGTCTGTCGGGTCTGTCGAGGCTGTCGAGCCTTTCAAGTGACTTCACTATGACTATGACCGAATCACGATCACGCCACCGGCCCGAATTGCAGTCCGCGATGCAGAATGTTGAAACTAGCTCGGCGTCTTTCTATGAAGACGCTTCTGACGGGTTTCAATGGACAGGATGAAGAACAGACGACAAACTAAAGTGTGTCGTACGATACTGTCTCCCGTCTCCCGTCTCCTGTCTCCTGTCTCCTGTCTCCTTAATACGCTTTCGCGAAGACGACCCGTTTCGCTGAGGGCTTCCCGCTGTAAACGCATTCGCCCACTTCTTCGATCGAATTCAAAGGAATGCAACGGATGGTCGCCTTCGTTTCATTCTTGATAGCTTCCTCGGTTTCATCAGTCCCGTCCCAGTGAGCCGAGATGAACCCGCCCTTTTCGACCCGTTCCTTAAAATCTTCCCAGGTGTCGACTGAAAACGTGTTTTCCTCGCGGAACTTCAGCGCGCGGTCATAGAGATTCTGCTGGATCTTATCCAGAAGCCCGGAGATGTATTCGGCTATCCCTTCCATCGGGAGAGTCTCTTTCGTAAGTTCGTCCCGACGGGCGACCTCGATCGTTCCGTTCTCCAGATCCCGCATTCCTATACCGAGCCGCACAGGGACGCCTTTCAGTTCGTACTCGGCGAATTTCCAGCCGGGCTTGTATTTGTCGTCGTCGTCGAACTTCACCGAAATACCCTTCGAGTTAAGCTCTGAAATTATCGGAGCTACCTTTTCAGCGATCTTCGGCAGATCGGCTTCGTCCCTGTAGATCGGGACTATGACGACCTGGATCGGTGCTAGTTTTGGTGGAAGCACCAGCCCCTTGTCGTCCGAATGCGCCATTATCAAAGCGCCGATCATACGTGTCGAAAGACCCCAGCTTGTTGCCCATGCATATGTCTGCTCATTTTCCTGATTGACAAATTTCACGTCGAAGACCTTCGCGAAGTTCTGGCCAAGGAAGTGCGAAGTGCCGGACTGAAGCGCTTTTCCATCCTGCATTAGCGCCTCGATGCAGTATGTCTCGACGGCTCCCGCGAATCGCTCACTCGCGGTTTTCAATCCTTGTATGACCGGCATCGCCATCCATTCTTCCGCAAACGTCGAGTAAACACCGAGCATTCGTTCGGTCTCCTCTATCGCTTCCAGTTCGGTCGCGTGCGCCGTATGGCCTTCCTGCCATAGAAACTCCGCGGTGCGAAGGAAAAGGCGCGTCCGCATCTCCCATCGGACCACGTTGGCCCATTGGTTGATCAGGATCGGAAGGTCTCGCCAGGACTGAACCCAGTTTTTATAGGCGTTCCAGATCACCGTTTCCGAGGTCGGGCGGATGATTAGCGGTTCTTCGAGCTCGGAATCTTCGTCGATCACCAAACCCTTGCCGTCGGGATTCGCCTTCAGACGGTAGTGCGTCACCACTGCGCATTCCTTCGCGAAGCCTTCCGCGTGCTCCTCTTCTTTTTCGAGAAATGATTTCGGCACGAACAGCGGGAAATAGGCATTCTCGTGGCCCGTCGCCTTGAACATGTCGTCCAGCGCCTTCTGCATCTTTTCCCAGATCGCGTAGCCGTACGGCTTGATGATCATGCATCCGCGGATCGGCGAATTTTCAGCCAGACCGGCGCGCTTGACGATCTCGTTGTACCAAGCCGAATAATCTTCTTCTCTTGTCGGTATTCCTTTACTCATAAATCCTTTGCCTCCAGAGGGTTTTGCGGCCCGACCTGGAAAAATGTAAATGATAAGCGATAACGCTTACTCAGACAATCACGCCCGGGATGCTCGACCTGTGCGCGCGGTCCTCGATTCGCCGATTCCTGTGGTAAATTATTCGCATGAGTGAATTTAGGCTGAATTTTCAAGATACGGAAACGGCTTTCAGGGACAAGTCAGACGCCGAGCTGAGGGAGAAGTACAGGCTTTTCAGGATGATGAACTCTCCGATCCTGAACGGTATTGGTACCCGCAGCGCGACGTTCGCACTTTCGATCGGACTTCCAGTGGAATGGTTGATCAAGAGCACGGTGTTCGAGCAGTTTTGCGGCGGCGAGACGATCAAGGAATGCCAGGCGACGATCGACCGACTTGGGAATTCAGGCATCGGAGCCATCCTCGACTATTCCGTCGAAGGCAAATTCAGCGAGGCGGATTTCGAGTACGGGAAAGATGAGGTGATCCGCAACCTTGAAAGGGCCAAGAATGATGACGACATCCCGTTTGCCGTGTTCAAAATGACGGGGATCGCACCGTTGGGGACTTTGGAGAAGATCTCGAGCGGCGCCGACCTGAAGGAATCGAACAAGATCAAATGGGAGAACGCGAACAGACGCGTGCGGGAGATCTGCGAGTACGCGCACAAGATCGGCCAGCCGGTGTTCATCGATGCCGAAGAATCGTGGATCCAGAACGCGATCGACCAGATGGCAATGGAAATGATCGCGGAGTTCAATATCGAAAAGCCGATCGTGTACACGACCACGCAGATGTACCGACACGACCGTTTGCAGTACATAAAGGACGAGCACGAAAAGGCGGTCGAGAACGGATACTTCTTTGCGGTAAAGCTTGTTCGCGGCGCGTATATGGAGAAGGAACGCGAACGCGCGGAAGAGATGGGCTATCCATCGCCGATCCACCCGGACAAGGCCGCGACAGATGCAGCGTATGACGATGCTGTAGCGTATTGCCTCGAGCACATTGACGAGATATCTTTCGTCAATGGAACCCACAACGAGGAAAGTACTCAGAAGATGGCTCAGATAATGGAAGAAAAGGGACTGTCACACGACCATCCGCATTGCTACTACTCCCAGCTTTACGGCATGAGCGACAATCTTTCCTACATACTCGCCGACAACGGCTACAACGTCTCGAAATACGTGCCCTACGGACCCGTGAAGGACGCGGTTCCGTATTTGATCCGGCGCGCGCGCGAGAACACTTCGGTAACCGGCCAGGTTAGCCGCGAACTGGATCTGATCAGCCGGGAGATGGAACGAAGGAACATTTGAACATTGACCAATGAACCATGTTTTGTCCTACCTGCGGAAAAGCTGACCAGCAAGAAAACACGTATTGTCGCCAATGCGGTGATTTCCTTCCCGAGATGAACCCAAGCGGGAGGAGGCGGAAGACCCCGTCAGGGAGCGTGCAGACATTCTATGAAAAGTGAATCGTGAATGGTGGGAAGGACGGCGGGCATCCTTGCCCGCCTTTTTGTTAATCGTGAAAGGTATAAGGCAGAAACGCGACCGTCAGGGAGCGTGCCGATCGGTAAGGACCAAACCACCAATTCTGGCAAAGCCGCCGGCCCGTTTTCAACCGGATCTATCGCAAGCCGAGCAGCAGCCTTACAGAAAGGTCCGAAACCTCGCGTTCATCTGAGTCTCGCCACTCTTCCAAAGGCCTCAATTCGTCGTCTCCTAAAGGCCTGCTTCCCATTCTTGCGGTCTGGGTGGACTCGAATGCGCGAGTTGTTAGAGCTATGTGTGGTTTATCGACACTAAGTCGGTCTTCGGCCATGATCGCGGCATCGGCGGTATCGACGTCGAGAAATAGATCCTCATAGGCCGCGACGTGCCAGACCTTCCCCTGGTTGTACTCTTCGATCGCAAGAAGCCTTAATAGCCCGTAGCCCGCCTCGATCTGAAAGATAAGATAATCGCCCGCCTGAAAATCCTGTGACATAATTCAAATCTTAAGACCCGGATTGAGCTTATTCAAGCAGACCGGCGGAGGCGCGATCATGGAGACAACGCACGAAGAGATGTTGGAGACGGCGCTGACAGAGGCGCGGCTTGGGCTTGCCGAAGGCGGGATACCGATCGGCGCGGCTCTATACGACGGAGAAGGTAACTTGTTGGGCAAAGGTCGCAACCGACGTGTACAGCACGACGACCCATCCGTCCACGGCGAAACAGACGCGTTTCGCAACGCCGGCCGCCAGACGGATTACAGGGACACCGTGATGGTCACCACGCTTGCTCCCTGCTGGTACTGCAGCGGCCTTGTGCGCCAATTTGGGATCGGGACGGTGGTCGTTGGTGAGTCGGAAACTTTTTCGGGCGGGATCGAATGGCTGCGGGAGAACGGGACCAAAGTGATCGATCTGGACAACGAAGAATGCAAGGAACTCCTGCGGTCGTTTATCGAGGCGAACCCGGCGATCTGGAATGAGGATATAGGGCAGGCGGGAGAGGACTGAGGGAACGCACGCGTCCCGCGTGCACCGAGCGGAGCTCGAAGAAGTACCGAGAGATGAGGACTAAGGGTCCTCGCATGATCCGCCATACCCGACAATACTGATAACTCATCACACTCCTCTCAGTACACTCTTTTTGCGAAGCGAAACCCAAAGTGAGAAGATTCAACTATTACAGCTCTCAGATTTAATATCGAAGATTTCAACAGAGGACATATTTATGAGCGAATTAAAAGAGGCAGTTATCGTCAGTGCCGTAAGAACGGCGACTGGTAAATATATGGGCAGTTTGATGCCGTTTACAGCAACCGATCTCGGCGCGATCGCGGTGAAAGAGGCGGTCAAGCGTGCGGGGATCGAAAAAGAAGACGTTGACGAGGTGATAATGGGCTGTGTGGTCCAGGCAGGCCTCGGACAGGCGCCGGCTCGTCAGGCGGCGATCAAGGCGGAACTTCCGCCAGAGGTTTCGGCGCTGACGGTGAACATGGTCTGCGGCTCGGGTCTTAGGGCCGTGTCGCTGGCGGCGCAGGCGATCCGCCTTGGCGACTCGGAATTCGTCGTTGCCGGCGGAATGGAATCGATGTCGAACATTCCGTACGCGCTTCCGGAAGCCCGTGAAGGATTTCGCATGGGCAACAAGACCGCGGTAGACCTGATGATAAGTGACGGTCTTTGGTGTCCGTTCGAAAACTGGCATATGGGAAACACCGGAGAGGTGGTTTCTGAGAAATATGACATAGGACGCGGGGAGCAGGATGAATATGCTTATAACTCGCACCGAAAGGCGATGGAGGCCCGTGACGAAGGTAGATTCTCGGACGAGATCGTCCCGATCGAGATTCCTCAGCGCAAGGGCGATCCGGTGATTTTCGATAAGGATGAGGCCATTCGCGACGACACGACGGTTGAGGCGCTGGGTAGGCTGCGTCCGGCTTTCAAGAAGGACGGAGGCACGGTTACCGCAGGCAACGCTCCCGGTGTCAATGACGGAGCTTCTGCGGTCGTCGTCACTTCTTCAGAGAAGGCAAAAGAGATGGGAGTCGAACCGCTAGCGAAGATCGTCGCCTACGCGACCTCAGGTATCGAACCGAAGCTGATAATGATGGCCCCGGTTCAAGGAGTTCTCAACGTTCTCGAAAAAGCGGGATGGACCATGGAAGAGGTCGACCTTTTCGAACTCAATGAGGCGTTTTCAGTACAGGCTCTGGGAGTGATGAAAGAGCTCGGCCTGGATATGGAAAAGGTCAACGTCAATGGCGGCGCAGTCGCCCTCGGTCACGCGATCGGCAACAGCGGCTCCCGCATCCTTACCACGCTTCTTTACGAGATGAAAAGGCGCGGTGTGAAGAAAGGCGTTGCGGCGCTCTGTCTGGGCGGAGGTAACTCAGTCGCGATGGCGGTCGAGCGCGACTGATCCCGGCATCTGGAACAAAGCCCGCTGTTAGCCCGTAATTAGATGTGATTACAAAAGTTATGGGATCATGAAAGGAGTAGAGAATATGACTGCAAGGGATCACAACAAGTTACTTGGCATCTTCTTCCTTATCAACGGCGGGCTTTCGGTTTTCGGCGCGGTACTGGCCGCGGTCATCTATGTCGGAATGGGAACGTTCATGTTCACATCGGCCCCCAAGGCCGATGCCCAGTTCGTCGGCGGGATATTTATGGTGGTCGGAGTGATAGTGGCCGTCATCATCGGGATCTTCTCGATCTTCTATTTGTTCGCCGGGTGGAAGATCTACAAAGAGGCGCCGTCCGGAAGAACACTTGGGATCGTCGCGAGCATTCTTTGCGTGATGAACTTTCCGCTCGGAACCGCACTGGGAATCTACGGACTCTGGTTTCTATTCGGCGATATGGGAAAGGCATTTTATGAAGGCGGCGCCTTCGGCCAGGGTCCGCCGCCGCCGCCGAACAGTTGGCAGTAGAAGAGAGTGATGAGTGATGAGTGAAGAGTGAAGAGTCCTGAGTCTTGACCATGTAACGCGCTTTAGTTTGTCGCTCTTCGTCATGAGTCGACCGGGAACGCATCCGTCCTGCGGACAACTATCGAAACTCGAAGTGAAGAATGAAGGATTCGCGCCTGACGGCGCATTGGGCAGGCACAGGTCCTGCCCCTACAAAATCCTGTCTCCTGTCTCCGACTCGTAGTTTGTCTTCTCCCCTGGATTCATATATTTTTGTGTACATACCCCCTTTCAGACAAACTTAATATAAACACGGATTTAGAATCATTATGAGCAAGAAAATTGGTGTCATCGGAGCCGGTACCATGGGCAACGGTATTGCCCAGACTGCGGCCGTAAATGGTTTCGACGTCGTCATGTGCGACGTCGCGGAAGAATTTGTTGAACGCGGCCTGTCTTCGGTCGAGAAGAGTTTGGGGCGGTTCGTTTCCAAGGAGAAAATGACCGAGGACGAGATGTCCGCGGCGCTCGCGCATATCAAGGGTACGACTGATTACGGAGCGCTTGCCGACTGTTCGCTCGTGGTAGAGGCAGCGACGGAGAACTTTGAGGTCAAGAAGGCTATCTTTAACGAGATAGACGGTATCACGCATCCGGATGCGATCCTTGCGACCAATACCTCATCCATTTCAATTACAAAGATCGCCGCGGTCACGAAACGTCCCGACAAGGTGATCGGGATGCATTTCTTCAACCCGGTTCCTTTGATGAAGCTGGTCGAAGTTATTCGCGGCATCGAAACATCCGACGCAACTTATGCGACGGTGAAGGAACTTTCGGAAAAGCTCGGCAAGGTGCCGGTCGAATGCAACGATTACCCCGGTTTTGTGTCGAATCGAATTCTTATGCCGATGATCAATGAGGCAGTGTTCGCGCTTCACGAAGGCGTGGCGAGCCGGGAGTCGATCGACGAGATAATGAAACTGGGAATGAATCATCCGATGGGTCCTCTGACACTCGCTGATTTCATCGGCCTCGATGTGTGCTTAGCGATCCTGAATGTGCTTCACGAGGGGCTCGGCGATCCCAAATACAGGGCTTGTCCGCTTCTCAAGAAATATGTTGACGCCGGATGGCTGGGACGAAAGAGCGGACGTGGATTTTACGAGTATTCCTGACATCCATCGATCAATGCACAAAGGTCAGCGATCAATGGGTGCGGGCGACGGTTATGCTTTGCGTCTTGGCGCCTTTGCGGGAACCTCTTCGTGAATCGTCAATCGTAAATCGTGAATAGAAAAGAAAGAAGATCTCCCGCAAAGGCGCGAAGGCGCAAAGAAAGGAAGACGCAAAGGTGCAAAGACGCTAAGGCGCAAAGAAGAGTGTTCAAAGTCAGTTAATACATTTCCAGGAGAAAGCACTTATGAAGAAATTAGCGATCTTTCTTATTCTCCTCGCATTCGCGGCGGCGGCCTTCGCTCAGACGAAGGTGCCCCCGATGGATATAAAGGAGCGTACGCTCGCCAACGGGCTAAAGGTGGTCACCGTCAAGGATTCGGCGAATCCGGTCGTGACCGTACAGGTCTGGTACCGGGTCGGAGGTAAGAACGATCCGGAAGGGAAATCGGGGTTCGCGCACATGTTCGAGCACATGATGTTCAAGGCTACGAACAACATGCCGAACGAGACGATGGACCGTCTGACCGAGGACGTCGGAGGATGGAACAACGCTTCGACCCGAGAGGACCTGACAAACTACTACGAAGAGGTCCCTTCGAACTATCTCGAGACACTGCTCTGGGCGGAATCGGACAGGATGGTCAATCTGGCTGTCGACGAAGGGAATTTCGCGTCTGAACGGGACGTTGTCAAGGAAGAGTACAGGCAGGGAGTTCTTGCGAACCCATACGGTATGCTCTTCTGGTATCTCGACAGCCTTTCCTACAAGGTCCATCCGTACAAGCGAGGCGTTATCGGAAACCTCGACGAGCTCAACGCGGCATCGCTTGAAGATGCCTTCAAGTTCTATCGCGAGTATTACAGGCCGGATAACGCATCTTTGATAGTTGTGGGAGACTTCGATGAGGACCAGCTCGACAAATGGGTCGAGAAGTACTTTGCCAAGATCAAGAATCCGGACGGCGCTATTGATCGTGTGACAGCGGTCGAGCCGGAAAAAACCTCGGAAGAACGCTACGATCGCAAAAGGGCTAACGTCCCTGAGTGCTGTCCCGGACTCGGAATCACCTATCTGGCGCCGCCTTCGACGAGCGACGATGTTCCCGCGCTAAAGGTCGCTGAGGCGATCCTTTCCGGCGGGGAAAGCTCAAGGCTTTACCAATCGCTTGTATATAAGAAGCAACTCGCCCAGCAGGCGAACTTCTTCGCCGACATAAGATCCGACAAAGGCCTCCTGACGTTCTATGCCATTGCCGCGAGCGGCAAGTCTTTGGCGGATATAGAAAAGGCGATAGACGAAGAGATAGAGAAACTGCGGTCTGATGCGCCTTCCGCTACGGAACTTGAGAAGGCAAAGAATGGAATGATCACAAGAATGCTCCGTGAGCGCGAAACGGTTTATGGTAAAGGGGTCGCGATCGGCGAGGCGATCATCTACCAGAACGACGCCAAAGCTGTTAACAATGAGGTTGCCGACTTGCAGGCGGTGACCGCCGACGATGTGAGCCGTGTAGTCAAGAAATATATGGGCGGCAAGAACAGGACCGTCATCTATTACAGCCACGGAGATGAGGACAAGGGAGGTGACAAATGAGAATGATAAGCAGAATTAACATTTGCTTTGTCCTTTTGCTGCTTGGGATCGGATCCGTATTTGCCCAAACCCCAAAGGAGACTCCGCCTCCGCCAGCCGAACCGAGGCCCTTGACGGTCCCCGTGATCAGCCAGACCGTTCTACCGAATGGTCTCACGGTCGTGACAGTACCCAAGAAGGACCTGCCGTTGGTGACCGCGTACATGGTCATTAAAGGCGGGGCGAATATGGAGACCGCCGAATACGCTGGCCTGGCGGATGTCACCGCTTCAATGCTGACAAAAGGGACGGCACTTCGAAGCGCCACCCAGATTGCCGAGGATATGGAATTTCTTGGTGCGGACCTGAACACAAATGCTGCCTGGAACGCTTCCACCGTTACCGTCAACGTCATGCGGGACAAGCTGGGGAAGGCATTGGCGATAATGGCCGATTCGGTCATCCGGCCGACGTTTCCTGCGAATGAGCTAAACCTGCTCAAGAAACAAACAGGAGACAGCCTGAAGGTCCGTTTGAAGCAGCCGGGGGCCTTGTTGACTTACGTGGCGGGGAATTTCACCTACGGCGAACATTCGTCCGGGGGAACTCCGGAGTCGATAGGACGGATCAGGTCACGAAACGTAGAAACGTTTCATTTTGCGAATTACCGTCCGGAAAATGCCGTGATTGTGTTCGCCGGCGATATTACGCCGAGCGAGGCCGAGGGATTCGCAAAACTGTTTTTCGGAGGTTGGGAAAAAGGCAAGACCGAATATCGTTTGCAGGACCCAACTGAGGCAACAGAAAAGAAAGCTTCGGACGATGTCATCGACAGGATGCTTGTCATCGATCTGCCGGCTTCCGGTCAGGCTGCCGTCGGTTATGCAAAGGCACTGGACGCGGGGAGGGTCTCCTGCCGAGGCGCATCACGATGCGGTGAGAGTTCAGTCTATTTCCCCGCGCTGGTCTTGAATTCGATCCTTGGCGGCGGCTACTCGGCACGCCTTAATCAGGAGATCCGTATAAAACGCGGCCTAAGCTACGGAGCGCGGAGCGGATTTGAATGGCGCTACGAATATGCGGATTTCAGCGCCAGCACTCAGACGAAAAATGAGTCTGCGGCGGAAGTTGCGGAACTGATCAGGATCGAGGTTGAGAAGCTTGCAAAAGGCGAACTCGACGAAAAGGAGCTCATCCCGAGAAAAGCGGTAGTGACGGGCGGTTTCGGGCGTGCTCTTGAGACCAATTCGGGCCTCGCTTCCAGAGTGGCAGATCTGTATCTCTACGGGCTTGATCCGAAGAAGCTCAACTCTTTCATCAATGACGTCGGTTCCGTAACGGATGACCAGATAAAGAGCTTTGCTACGGACAATCTCCTCGGCGGCGATATGATCATCGTAGGCGATTCGAAACTCTTCATGGACGATCTGACAAAGCGGTTTCCGAACCGTACTATCGAGGTCATAAAGGCTTCGGACCTTGACCTGAATCGTCCAAGTCTGAGGAAACGCTGAACAGTCCGCTAAGACCTTCGGAAAGGCGGGCGGTTGTGAAACCGGCCCGCTTTTTTTCTCGAATGTAAAAGCCTGATGCATAAGAACCTGAGAACATTTCTCGATGTGCTTCGACGCGAAGGCGACCTGCGTGTCGTCGATGCCGAAGTTGATCCGTATCTGGAGATCGCGGAGATACACAGGCGTGTGATCGAGGGCGGCGGTCCGGCGCTCCTTTTCACGAAAGTGAAGGGGTCAGCTTTTCCTGTCGCGACAAATCTTTTCGGTACCGCGAAAAGGATCGATCTTGGATTCGGCTCAAAGCCAAAGGACTTCGTCCGGCGGGCCGTCGAATTGGTCGAGGTTCTGCTCCCGCCGAAGCCCCTCGAGCTCTGGAAATACAGGGACATGGCATGGACCGGCCTGAAACTCGGAGTCAAGGAGAGGAAATCCGGTCCGATCTCGGAACTTCGGATAGATCCTCCCGATCTCGAGAAACTGCCGCTGCTGCAGTTATGGCCGGATGACGGCGGACATTTTGTAACGCTCCCGCTTGTTTACACGGAGAGTCCGACGTCAGGCAAACACAATCTTGGCATGTACCGGATCCAGAGGTACGGGCCGAAAGAGGCCGGTATTCACTGGCAGATTCACAAAGGCGGCGGCTTTCACTATTTTGAAGCCGAAAATCTCGGTCAGGCTCTGCCGATAAATGTTTTCATAGGCGGTCCGCCGGCGATGATACTTGCCGCAATCGCGCCGCTTCCTGAAGATGTTCCCGAGCTGATGCTTGCTTCGCTTCTGAATGACGGCAAGATCGGAACGGTGAAGAATCCGTTGGAAGGAGGGCTTCGGCTGCTTTCGGAGGCTGAATTCGTCATTTCGGGGCGCGTCCCGCCGAAAAAGCGAAGGCCGGAAGGCCCGTTTGGAGATCACTACGGTTATTACTCCCTAACGCACGATTACCCCGTGATCGAGATCGATTCGATCTTCCATCGAAAGGACGCGATCTATCCCGCTACTGTGGTAGGGAAGCCGCGGCAGGAAGATTTCTTCATAGGGGATTATCTCCAGGAATTGCTCTCGCCATTATTCCCGCTAGTGATGCCGGCGGTGCTCGATCTGTGGAGCTACGGCGAAACCGGATTTCATTCGCTTGCCGCGGCGGTCGTGAAGGAAAGGTATTCTCGCGAAGCCCTGGGGGCCGGGTTCCGGATCCTTGGCGAGGGTCAGCTTTCACTAACCAAATTCCTGATGCTGACCGACAAGCCGCAGGACCTGACCGATTTCAAATCACTCTTCGAACACATCCTCGCCCGGGTGAACTGGAGCACAGATTTCTTTGTTTTCGACCGGACCTCGTTTGATACTTTGGATTACGCATCGGGAAAGATAAATCACGGAAGCAAGGCGATGCTGGTTGGCGTGGGAAACCCGGTCAGGGAACTTCAGCGGGAGTATTCCGGCGATCTTCCGCACGGAGTGCGTTCGGCAAGGGTATTCTGCGGAGGATGCCTTGTACTTGAGACGGCGGATTATCAGTCAGATGAGCATCTCGGACGGCGAGTCGCGGAAGATCCAAGATTTACGGGCTGGCAGGTGATCGTATTGCATGATTCCACTGGATACGCCGAATCAACGGACAGGTTCCTATGGGCGACCTGGACCCGATTCAACCCTTCGACCGATACATATGCTTCGAAAGCGGCGGTCGAGAATAACCACATATGCTATGAGCCGCCGATCGTTATCGATTCGCGTATGAAGCCCTGGTATCCGGCGGAAGTCGAGCCGCATCCAGATACGGTCGAACTTGTGGACACGCGCTGGAAAGAGTATTTTCCCTCCTGATAAATGACGATCCTGACCCCCACTCGAAAACGTAGTCTTGTCTTTGCAATCGCATTTCTGCTTGCAACGGGTGTTGTCTGTCTCGGATACGCTTATTTCATAGAGCCTTCAAGGCTTGTAGTAAATCGCGACGAGATCAGGATCAAGAACTGGAATCGAGCGTTCGACGGAATCAAGATCGTTATGATCGCCGATATTCACGGCGGATCGAACAATGTCACAAGAGAAAAGATAGACGAGGTGGTCAGGCTCGCGAATGCGGAAAAGCCGGATCTGACAGTACTTCTGGGCGACTACGTATCGGAGAGCAAGCGTGCCGGACAGGGCCTGAAGATGCCGATCGAAGATATCGCACCAAGACTGAAGCCGCTCAAGGCTAAGTACGGCGTATTTGCGGTTTTGGGGAACCACGATGTTTGGAACAACGCGGCGGCGATCGCCGACGAACTCAGAAAGAACGGGATAACGGTGCTTGAGCACCAGGTAGCGACGATCGATATTGGCGGCGCGGACCTTCGCCTGCTTGGCTTGAAAGACCATACGCTTGTAAATGAGTGGAGTGTCTATTCAAAAGAGGCTAAAGCGGCGCTGGACGCCTCAAAGGGGACGGGAGACGTCATCGTACTTAGCCACAGTCCGGACATGATCGAGCTTGTAACCGGGGATCTGCCGATCTCGGATCACCTGAAGCTGTTTCTCGCGGCTCACACTCACGGCGGGCAGGTCTGGCTTCCGATCATTGGATCGCCGATCGTTCCTTCGAGCTACGGACAGAAATACGCACGCGGCCACGTGATTGAGAACGGTCTGGATATGTACGTAACGACCGGGCTTGGCACCAGCATTCTTCCGATCAGATTCTTGGTCCCACCGGAAATAATGGTGTTGACGGTAAGAAGAGAGAGATGAGTACTGAGAGATGAGAGATGAGTGCTGAGCGTGCGACACACTTTAGTTTGTCGCTCTTTGCTGTGAGTGATGAGTGATGAGTGATAAGATTCGCGCCTTTCGGCGCATGGCAGGCAAGGCTGCCTGCGTTCCAATCAATAACGACTGACTCGCCAAACTCTTTCGTGCCTTGCGGC
>JAHEEZ010000051.1 GCA_024640445.1 Acidobacteriota bacterium
CTACTTCCTGCTTTTCTCGCTTTTCTTTCCGCGTATTGTTCTGCTGGCGTTCGTCTTCTTCATATTCGATCGATTTCCTGCGAACTCGGTGCCGATGTGGGGTGACATACTTCTGGGAACGTTCTTCCCGAGGATCCTGATCCTGATCTACATTTACCAGAATATGGGTTACGACAACGTCTGGTTCATCGCTCACCTGGCAGTCGCGGTACTTGCTTATCTTGGCGGGGGAAAGAAGACGCACGGACGGTATCAAAGCAGACGCGATAAATAGGACCCGCACGATTTGAAAGAAAAAAGCCCGGCCGCCATATCGCAGCCGGGCTTTTCCTCTTTCTCAACCGAGGACTAAGGCCTCGGAGGCCTCTGGTCCTCGGGAATATTCGCGTACACATCGTCGTAGGAAACGAAGCCGTCCTTGATCACAGTATTCACAAGGTTGTTCTTGTCGACGACGATGACCTCCAGAAGAATAGCCTGGATCTTCGCCTTGATGTTATCGTTCGTGAAGGCCTGCGCGTCAAGTTTCTCTCCCTTTGCCAACTTGATGGCGGCCTCAACCGCGCCGTTTGCGAGCGGGACGATCGGCTTATATATCGTCATCGTCTGATCACCCTTTGCAATTCGTTGAAGGGCCGACTTTTCCGCATCCTGCCCCGTGACAAGCACCTTTCCATTCAGACCTTTTGTGGTCAGCGCTGCGACTACGCCACTCGCCGTTCCGTCATTGGACGCGATCACGGCATCGATGTTGTCGTTGTTCTGCGTCAGCGCGTTCTCGACTATCTTGAGCGCCTCGTCAGCTTTCCAGTCCGTGGCGTGCTGGTCGGCAACTATCTTGATGTCGCCCCGGTCTACATAAGGCTTCAGCACGGCATTTTGCTCTTTCTTGAGTATCATCGCATTGTTGTCGGTCGAAGCTCCGTAAACAAGTACGTAATTTCCCTTCGGCACCTTTTCCACAGCGTACTCGGCCATCTTCCTCCCGATCACGGGTACCTGATGAGAGATGTACAGATCGATCTTCGGCGAATTGATGAGGCGGTCATAACTGATCACGGGCACGCCCTGGGCCTTCGCTTTTTCGACCATCGAGGCCGCCTGCGTGGCGTCGTGCGGCGCGATTACAAGGACATCGACTCCTTGCGTAAGCAGGTTATCCACATCGTTGGCTTGTTTTTGGGCGTTTCCGTCCGCGACCGTGATAACGCACTCGACACCGAGTTTCTTACAATGTTCTTCGAAGGCTACCTTGTCCTTCGTCCAGCGCTCTTCCTGGAGAGTCGCCATAGAGAACCCGATCTTGATCTTGCCGTCGTCCCGGCGGGCGGCTCCGTCGTCGCCCGTATCAGGCGAATTGACGCATCCGGCTGCGAAAAGAATTAGCGCGGCCAAAAGCGCCGCCATCGATCTGCTGATTTTGTTCATTAAAAAACTCCTGGAAATCGAGAAATTGAATACCGAAAACGGGGCGAGGCCTGTTCCAGCGATACTAAATACTATTACGTTTCAGTACTCATAACAAACGCGGCCGTGAACCGACAAACCACTGAATTTGTTGGCTTAATCAGCAAAAATATGAAATGATTGCCGCAAAAAAAGAGGAGACCCAGCAAATGTCCGAAAACCCCGGAAGTTCCAGGATCTACTCCCTTGACGTATTCCGCGGCGCCACGATCGCCGGAATGATACTCGTGAACAACCCCGGTACGTGGTCAGCGATCTATCCGCCGCTCGAACACGCGGCATGGAACGGACTCACCCCAACCGATCTGATCTTCCCGTTCTTCCTCTTCATAGTCGGAGTTTCGATCTCGATCGCGCTTGGACGGCGGGCGAAGGAAAAGAGCAAAAAAGAAGTATACGGCAAGATCGGGCGTCGCGCGCTGCTCATCTTCCTTCTCGGCCTTTTCCTGAATGCCCTTCCGTACTTCGAGTTTTCGACTTTGAGAATTCCGGGCGTCCTTCAGCGGATCGCGATCTGCTATCTCTTCGTCTCTCTGATATTCCTCCATACAAGCTGGAAACAGCAGGGGATCATAGCCGTGGTCTTGCTCCTGGCTTACTGGGCCGCGATGACTCTCATTTCGGTACCGGGCTGCGCCGTTACATCGGTTTCGGACAAGGCCTGCAATCTGTCAGCGTATATCGACCGGGTGGTTCTTGGCGTCAATCACATATGGTCGCTCGGCAAGGTCTACGATCCGGAAGGCATCTTGAGTACGGTACCGGCAATCGTGACCACGCTCTCCGGGGTGCTTGCCGGTACGTGGCTCAAGACCGACCGCGCCGGCTATGAAAAGGCGGGCGGAATGTACTTCGCAGGCACATTACTCTTGCTTGTCGGCTGGATTTGGAGCTTCTGGTTCCCGCTGAACAAGGCGATGTGGACAAGTTCCTATGTTCTTTACACGTCGGGACTCGCGCTCTTCTTCCTGGCCACATGCTATTGGCTTACCGACCTGAAGAACATCCGTTCGTGGGCGAAACCGTTCGAAGTATTTGGAATGAACGCGCTTGCGCTTTACATAGGTGCGGAGACCGCAGCGAGACTGATGGATGTGATCAAGGTCTCCGGGAGCGGCGAATCCGCAGTTGGTCTGAAGGACTGGATTTTCACGAGCGTTTTTCTGCCGCTTGCGGAACCGATGACCGCGTCGCTGATGTTCGCGCTCGTCTACATACTCATATGGCTGTCCATAATGTGGGTGCTTTACAGCCGTAAGATCTTCATTAAGGTGTGACAGGTCGAGAAAGGCGTCACACAACCGGCGCGAACTTGGGAGCCAGGATCAGGCTGAGGGCTCCCATTATCGCGGATTCCTTTCCAAGCGTCGAAGCGATTATCAGCGTGGAGTGGTATTCACGGCATAGGCATTCCTCGACTGCGGCCTTCAGTTCGTCACCGATCAGTGTCCACGCGCGAGCCAGAGCGCCCGTCACTATCACCGCTTCGGGTCCCATCCCCTGAATGATGTTCGCGATGCCCACGCCAAGATAATGTGCTGTCTGCTTTATAGATTCTATGGCGGCCTTGTCGCCGTCGAGCGCCAGATCGATCAGCTTTTCAATGTTAATGTCTTTTGGTTTGCTGCCGTTGGTCGAGATAGCCGCGTACCGGGCAAGGGCCGCACGCTCTGAAGCGAACGCTTCCCAGCACTCACGGCTTCCCGTTGCGCAGCTGACAGGCGCTCCCTGGCCGATGGTCATATGTCCGAACTCGCCTGCTGTGCCGCCCTTCCCCTCGTATATCTGCCCGTCATAGACGATTCCAGTTCCGACACCCTCTTCGACGAGTACCATTATGAAGTCGCGAACCTCACGCACTTCCGACTGGCCGAACCAGAGTTCCGCCAACGCCGCCGAGTTCGCGTCGTTCCCGACCTGCACCGGCACGCCGGTCTCCCGTTCCAGGATCTTTCTGATCTCCAGATCGCGCCATTTGAAATGCGGAACGAAGAGAGCGACCCCCTTTTCGGTGTCCACGACCCCGGGCACGCTCACTCCGATCCCCTCGATAGTCTCTCCGGAGTGGCGAATGCAGCGTTTCGCCGCGTCCACTATTCTCCCCATCGTGACATCGACGTCGGGATCGGTCGGAAACTCTTCCTGCTGGATGATCGCGCCGGTAAGATCACTTGTAACAACAGTGGTGTTGATCGTGGTCATCGCGATCCCGAGCGCCACCGCCCGCATCGTCTGCAACGAAAGAAGGATAGGCGGCCGCCCACCGCTCGATTGACCGTAGACCTCTTTGATCATCCCCTCCTTCCGGAGTTCGTTCACGATCAACGAGACGGTGGAGCGTTGAAGCGCAGTTTGCTTCGCGATCTCTGACCGCGAGATCGGACCGCTCTCACGTATGTAATTGAGCACGATCCTGCGGTTGATCGACCTCAGCGTGTCCGACCGTACAACATTGGTTTTTTTTAGGTTTAGTCTTTTCACCCTTCAAACCGTCCAAAAATATCTCCGGCGCGTCACCTGCAACGGACGCTGGCAATTAACCCCCGGAGACCACAGCGTAGGTCCTCCCTTTGTAAAATCTCAGTTCGCCGTCAACAACCATAAACATCAGCGGCCTCGGGCGCTTAAGCTCATCGTCGTCGCTCGTCGCAGCGGTTACGATCGTCTTTCCGCCGACATCGTGGATGTTCACCTTGCCGTCTCGCGTGAAGCCGAAACCGTACGCGCCTGTGCCGAGCTTCTTGCCTCCGATCTTGATCGGCGAATCCGTGATGAAGAACCCCTCGTATTTCGCGGCGACATCGGCTGAATATCCGGACGTATCCACAAGTCCCACGATCACGTGTTGTTTTCCACCGATAACGGCGACGCCGGAATTGCGCATCTGAGTAGGAGCGCTCTGTCCCTCAAAATAGAATCCCGTCGGTACAAAGGCTTTCGCCTCTTTGCTCTCGAGAACCTTGACGGTGTCCTGCGCAACCGCCGAAACAGCGGCGCCCGCGATCAAAAGGAGTGCGATCGCCAATGACGCCGCTTTTATTGAAAGGTCAAATTTCTTGTTCATCATTCTTACCTCGTAAAATTGAAAATATGTTGTCCTTCGCGAGCGAATTGCCTTCCTGACCAAACGCCGGAGAATCGGTTCCAGGACACGACACGCCGTCAATCAGCAGACACGACGGAGTATGTCCTGCCCTTGTAGAACCGCAGTTCGCCGTTAACTACCAAGAGCATCAAGGGCCTGGGCCGCTTCAGGCCCGGGTCCTGCTTTGTCCGGGCGGTCACCGCTCTTTTTCCGCTCACACTTTGGAACTTTACTTTTCCGTCTTTAGAGAACCCGAAACCATACGAGCCCTTGGAAAGCCGCACGCCTCCGACCTTGACTGACAGTTCGGTTATGAAAAAGCCCTGAAATTCTGAGGCGACGTCCGTAGAGTATCCTGATGTATCCACGAGACCGACTTTTACACGACGTTTCCGTCCAAAGTCTGCCACGCTGGAATTTCGGATCTGCGTCTGGGCGCTTTGACCTTCGAATTTGAAACTGGCAGGGATCAGAGGTTTGGCCTCGTTCTGCTCCAGGACCCTAACGCCCTGCCCTGCCGCGTCTACCGCGGAGCCCAGAACCAAAACAAGCGCGATCGCGACCGCGAGTCCTCTTGCTTTCACTGAAATATCGAACTTACTACTCATACTTACCTATTCTTGCAACTTATGCCCGCTTCCGGTTCGCGAGCGCATAACCCTTACCGACCGACAGACGACGATCGCGACACCGGTCCCGTGGCAATAACCCTACTGATCGTAAACCCTCACGTAATCAACTTCCACGATCGCGGGGAACTTTGTCGCATCGTCCGGACTTCCGGGCCATTCACCGCCGATCGCCAGATTCAGCAACAGAAAATGCGGATGGTCAAACGCCCATTTGGCGTTCTCAGGGATATCCGCCGGGGTCCGTTCCTGGTATTGCTTTCCATTCAGAAACCACTTTATCGAACGGGGTCCCCACTCGACAGCGAATACGTTGAATCCGTCCGAGAATTTTTTCCCGGAAGGCAGGTTCACCGATGAACCGATCCCATTCCCGCCCGAGTATCCCGGACCGTGGATCGTGCCGAAAAGAGTCGAGGGCTGTTTGCCGATCATCTCCATTATGTCGATCTCTCCGGAAACCGGCCATCCCACCGTACCGATATCGTCGCCGAGCATCCAAAATGCCGGCCATACTCCCTGTCCGTCGGGGAGTTTCATGCGAGCCTCGAACCGCCCGTATTTCCTTGCGAACAAGTCCCTTGTCGTCAATCTCGCCGACGTGTAGAGACATCTGCCGTACCAGCATTCGAGTCCTGAATTCGGATCGGTCTTCCTGGCCTCGATCACCAGATTCCCTTTTCCGTCGAGCCGGGCGTTGTCGCGCGATTCGGTGTAGTACTGCAGTTCTTTGTTTCCCCAGCCCTCGCCGCCCTTCAAAAGGACCCATTTGGAACTGTCCGGAGCTGAACCGGCGGCGCCTTCGAACTCGTCGCTCCAGACGGGCTTACCCGTTTGTCCGAATGCCGCGGGCGCGAGGACCGCGAGTAACACGAAATTGAAAAAAATTCTCGCTATTCTCATATCTACCTAGCGAAAGCGTCCGCGAGCGATCTGACGGAGAAGATCTTCGTGAAGTTCTCAACCGACTTCGGGCGCGAAGTGTAATACTCAACCTCGACCGGCCTTCCGGGCAAGAGATTGAAAAAGTTGTCGGAGAACCGCCCGTCTCCGTCATCGGCACTAAGATAGACGGCCTTAGCGACCTTGTCGGACGAAACCTTGATCCGGAAGCCTTTGTCCGTCGATGTGACCTCGGTCTTTATCGCGGGCTTCTCGATCCGAAGCTCCTTGAAAGGCTTCAGGAACAACTCGTTGGCGGAAGCCACCTTGCCGCCGATCTCAAGCGTCACCGAGATCACGGCGTTCGCCGCGTCGCCGCCGTTGAGCAGTTCATCAATTCCGTATTCCGCATAGACCTTCGAGGTAACAGGATCGACCTTTACGGAAGCCATTCGCTCTGAAAGCACTTTGCCTTCGAGATCGAACGTCTTGATCCTTAACATCGCGTCAGCCGGCTTGGGATCGTCGGAGACTATGTAGAACCTGACCTTCCCGTCTTCGACGTGCGGGCTCGCCAGGTAATGTGTGAAGAACCGGCGGGCGTAGAAATGCAGAGCCTTCCAGCGCCCAAAATAATCCGTGCTCGACCATGAAGCCACAGGCCAGCAGTCGTTGAGCTGCCAATATAAAGCGCCCATGTTCCGCGGACGGATCCTGCGCAAATGTTCGGTTCCCAGCTTGATGCCTTCCGCCTGCAGTACCTGGCTGACGTACAGGAAGGACTCGAAATCCTTTGGCTCGACGTATTCGCGCAGCATGTACTCGCGGATCAGCTGGTTTCCGCGAGGATGCCTCTGGTGGGCGAGCATCACCGGCGTCTCGATGCTGGCGCGGTCTGCTTCGTTAGCGTATTTCTTTACCGTGTCGATCTCCGGGAACGACTGGAAGCCATATTCGCTCATAAACCGGGGAAACTGCTTCTCATATTCCGAGAACGGCATCGAGGCGTGCCAGACCGCCCAGTAATGAAGATCGCCGCTTTTCTGCGATTCGGCGTCCTCTTCGAGATCGGAACTCGGCGAGCTCGACCAGTACGGCCGCGAAGGATCGTACTTCTCCACGACCTCCGGAAGCAGCCTTAGGAAGATCTTCTTGTAGTTTTCCCAGAGAACATCCGGCAGTTTCTCTTTCCATCCCCAGTGCTGCCAGGCAGTTTCAGATTCATTGTTGCCGCACCAGAGTACGATGCTCGGGTGGTTTCGCAGGCGCCTGACGTTGTCGATCGCCTCGCCGCGGACGTTCTTCAGAAACGCCTCGTCACCGGGGTACATGCTGACCCCGAACATGAAATCCTGCCAAACCAGGAGGCCCAGTTCGTCGGCGATCTCGTAGAACGTGTCCTGCTCGTAGATGCCGCCGCCCCAGACGCGCACCATGTTCATGTTCGCATCGCGGAACGACGTGAGCAGATGCCGGTATTTAGCTTCCGTAACGCGCGTCGGGAAGCTGTCGGCGGGAATCCAGTTGCCTCCCTTGCCGAATACGGGTATCCCGTTAATGATGAACTCAAAACTTTTGCCCCACTGGTCCGTCTTTTGCCGGAGTTCCAGGGACCGTAGACCGGTCTTTCGGTCATAAGTATCGACTATCTTCTCTCCGCCCCCGACCAGCGCGCTGAATTCGTACATCGCCTGCTCGCCGAGTCCCGCCGGGTACCAGAGCCTAGGGTTCTTGATCTCGAAGTTGAGCCTCACCTTGTTGGTGCCGATTTCCAGATCGACCATTTCGGTTCCGAGAGTACCTTCGCCGTCGCTCACCGCAACACGGTATGTTCCGGCGGAAGCGACCTCTACCTCTACCTCGGCGGTCAGGTCGGCGGCTTCGGAGGTTACGTTGTTCTGGACAATATTCAGGTCCGCTATCCGCGCGTCATCCCACACCCGCAGCTTCACAGGCCGCCAGACGCCGCTTGTCACGAACCTGGGACCCCAGTCCCATCCGTACTGGTACGGCGCCTTACGCGTGTAAGGACTTGTAAGTTCGCCCTGGTCATTTGGTGCCAGGATCTGGTAATCGAGCTTGCTCATCAGCGGAAGGATCTCGTTGATCGGCGAGCGAAACTTGATGTAAAGCTCGTTCGCGCCCTCTTTCAGGAACGGCTTGGCATTCACTTCCCAGACACGGAACATGTTGTCGGAACTCAAAAGGGGCCGGCCGTTGAGCGACACCTCAGCGTAAGTGTCGAGGCCTTCGAACACCAGTTCGATCCTCTCACGCCCGAGCATCGCTTTGTCCACTGTGAACGAGGTTCGGTATTCCCAGTCGGTCTTGCCGATCCACTGAAGGTCCTTTTCGTTATCGCGGTAGAAAGGGTCCCCGATCATTTTGTTGGCGAGAAGGTCGGTATGAACGCAGCCGGGCACTTCCGCCGTGTGCCATTCCCCGGTGTCCGCCTGGCGAAACTGCCAGCCCTTGTCTATCGAGATCTCATCTTTGCCCTCGGCCGATGAGGCGAACAGTCCAGCCAGCGCAAGAATTCCGAACAATGCGATCGTCACTAAGTTTTTCATGGGTTTTCTCATCTATTGATCGATCATCCTTGCCTGTGCTCGACTCTTACGTAATCCACAAGCATTTCCTGAGGAAAGACAGTTGTGCCATCGGGATTTCCGGGCCAGCCGCCGCCAACCGCGACATTGAGAATGATGAAGAACGGGTGATCGAACACCCACTGCGTGCCTCCGGGAATATTCGACGTCGTGGTCGTCCGATACGCAAACCCGTCCACGTACCAGGTAATCTTCGTTGCAGACCATTCGATCGCGTAAACGTGGAAATCGTCAGCGAAAGCGCCCCCAACGGGGAGCGTAAACTGCCCGCCAATTCCGTTCCCGCCCGAGTAACCCGGACCGTGTATAGTTCCATGGACGATGCCGGGTTCCCGGCCGATGTTCTCCATGATGTCGATCTCGCCGCATGCGGGCCAGCCAGCCGTGTCAATATCGTTGCCAAGCATCCAGAAAGCCGGCCAAATGCCCTGGCCCCGGGGGATCTTTATCCTGGCTTCGATCCTGCCGTACTTTCCCTCGAACTTCTGCTTGGTGATCATTCGAGCCGACGTGTACTCGCAGGGTCCGTACCAGCAGGTGAGCGTGAGCGGTGGATCTAGTTTCACCGCCTTTATCACGAGCGAACCGGATCCGTTCTGATACGCGTTCGCGGTCGTATTGTTATAATACTCGAGCTCCTGGTTTCCCCAGCCCCAGCCGCCGGTCTCAAGCGTCCACTTGGTGGAATCCACCGGAGAATTCTCCGGTCCGTTGAATTCGTCGCTGAAGGCGAACTTCCGGACCTGAACCTGCGAGTATGTCGAGAAAGCGGCGAAAAGGGTCAGTGTCAATACCGCAAGACTCAACCTTCCCATTTCAAACTCCTAATCAATGATCATCACTGTGCCGCAACGGCGATCTTTGAAGTCTTGTTTACCAGTCTTTTCATCGCCTCGATGACCACGAACTCACAAGCGGCTTTCGGTTTCCCGATCTCTTCGAGACGCGCAATGGCGGCGGCGTACCATTCCTTCGAAGCGGAGGCTGACGATCCGTCGTTCGCAAGCGCCTCAAGACCGATCTTTCCAAGGTCCCTCAGATCGGCGCCAAGCTGCGCCCCTTCTTTCAGCGCCGGATTTTCGTTCATCGTGACCGCGAGACGAGTACCGTCTGTCTGCCATCTCTCAAACGTCATTCGAAGCAAAGGCTTTGCTGTTTTGTCTTGATCCTCGGCAATGAAAGCATCGGCGAGATACGAGAATCTGCGTGCGCCCTCAGCGTCCGGCCGTGCGGCATCGATAAGTCCCGTAAGCGGCGCCAGCATCGTCTGCGGACGCTGTTGATAGCGCTGATACAGTTTCACCGGCTCTATTACCGAGACAAGGGTCTTCAGGTCGGCAATGTCCAAAGATCCGGCAAGCCGCCGGAGAAGAGTGTTTTGGTAACTTCGGTGCATCAGGCCCAGGTTCTCAAGCCTGACCTCCATGATGTCGAGCCGGCGATACATGTCCTTCACGTCACGCACATCCGCCGGCGACCAGAGCCTCTCCGCTATCGCCGCAGTCCGCGGCCAGATGCGCGAATCTATCGTCTCGGGCGATACCCACTCGCTCCACATCGTCGCCTCGCCGCCGAGTACGCGTTTTTTTTCATCGGCGGTCAGCGGACTATCGGAGGGAACCGGATCGACGAGGTAGTGATCGGAAGCGGGCTGGATCAGGTCGATGTAGTAGCCGTTTGAAAGCACGCCGAGATGTCCTTTCTGAGCCGCGGCGGCAAGCGCCTCCTGTCCTCGCCAGGAGTGTATGACGACGTCCTTTGGAAGCTCCGGAACGAAGATCTCGTCCCAGCCCATCATTATCTTCCCGTGTTTCTTGAGGATCGCGAGAACGCGCTTGTTGAAGTACGCCTGCAGAGCGTGGTTGTCCTTTATGCCGTTCTTCTGCATAAAGGCCTGGATCTCAGGATTTCTGTCCCACTGCTTGCCCTCGTTCTCGTCGCCGCCAATGTGCATATAGGCGTCGGGGAAGAGCGCCGCCATTTCGCCCAGGAACACGTCGAGCAGTTTGTAGACCTCTTCATTTGTCGGATCGAGAGCGGGCTCGAAGATCCCCGGCTGGCGTTCGATCTCGTACGGACCCGGCGCGCTTCCGAGTTCCGGATGCCCGACGAGCCAGGCGGTCGCGTGCCCCGGCATATCGAACTCGGGCACGACTCGTATGCCCCGCTCGGCGGCGTACGCGATTATTTCCTTAACTTCTTCTTGCGTGAAGAAATTGCCGTCGGACCCCAGCGTATGCAGCCTCGGGAATTTCTTGCTCTCGACGCGGAAGCCCTGGTCTTCGGTCAGGTGCCAGTGGAAGACATTCATCTTTACCGCCGCCATCGCGTCAAGATTTCTTTTGATCACGGGAATCGGTTGGAAATGACGGGCGACGTCGATCATAAGGCCGCGCCATGGGAACCTGGGAGAGTCCTTGATGACGACCGGAGATACGAAGAATCCGTATCGATTTCCCTGAACAAGCTGAAGGAATGTCTCGATCCCGCGAAGCGCGCCGGTAACGGTCGGCGCCGCAAGCACCGCACGCGAAGCAGTAACCGTCAGCGTGTATGATTCGTCCTCTCCGAGCTTTGGCACTGCGCTGCCAGGCCCTTTGCAGTCAATTACAAGCGAAGCGGCGGCGGGATCGCCGCTCGTGCTCCGGCTCAACTCGAGGACGGTCTGCCTCTGCAGACGTTCGATCATGCGGCCCGCCGCCGCCTTCAGCCGATCGTCGGTGTGGCCCGCAAACGCTACTGAGAATGATTTGGTAATGCCGAGCGGCAAGCCATCGCCGGATTCCACCGAGGCCGGAATGGGCATCAGATCAGTGTGCTTTACCTGCGCTGACACGCCGATCGACAAAAGGAGGATAAAGACTAGGGAGCCTGATAGAGTTCTTTTCATATTCTTAATAGTATTCGCCCGGACCTATTGTCCCGTAACGAGAGCCTTGTCATATTTCCTGATCGTGTCATTCATACACTTGTTGGGCACTTCGCCTTCCAGCATGTTGAATCCCGAGAACCATTCCCACATAGCGGACGGTATTTTGTATCTGCCGAGCGCCGCGTAGACCGCCTGAGCGTGCCGACAGCGGTCGGCGGGAATCGCCTCCTTTCCGTACGAACCGAACTCCCCCAGGAAGATCGGGACCTTGTACTTGTCCGCCCATTCCCGTGCTTCCTTTATCTGGGCGTCGATGAACTCCGCGTTAGCCTCCTTCCCGTAGACCGACATTTGCGAAGCGACCCAGGTGCCTTTCGCGGTGTCAGGGACGGCAAGCTTGGTTGACGGATCGCCGGGAAAGGGCACCGCCTTCAAGTCGGCGAGCCCGGGTCCCGCCCAGGTGGTGGCCTGATGTGTGAACACGAATGGATGATAGTAATGGAAAGTGTAGATGATGTTTGGGTCTTTGAACGGCCTGGATGCGATCATCGCGTCGCGCGAGTTCCAGTCGTGAAATCCGACCACCAGGGTATGCTTCGGAGCTATCTTCCTCACAGCCGGGATCAGCTCCCGGGCTTGCGCAAGCCACTGCTCTTCGGGTATGTCGTGAGGCTCGTTTCGGATCTCGAACAGCACGCGCTCCGGATCCAGATGCCGATAACGCGCCGCGATCATCTCCCACAGCGCGGCCATGCGGGGAGTAGAGGCCGCATCGGGAAAATCGGCGTTCAACTCCGGATGATGGAGATCGATTATGACGATCAGGCCTTCATCCAGCGCCCAGCCAATTACCCTGTCGGCGATCTCCGGAAGTGCATCCGATTCCCATTTGTAAGGCGCCTTCATTGAGGCCCATGCGCTGAAATTCACCGGCAAGCGGACGGTCCGGAAACCCGCCTTTCGAATCTCGCGAAGCCTTCCTTTCGCCGCTTCGAACTCATCCTGTTTCACAAAGTCCGCGTAGTGCTTTTCCTTTGTACCGACCCAATAATTCTCCAGGAATGAAAGGTTCATTCCTGGCCCCATCCGTGCCGCGCGGCGATCAGCCGTCCCGTTTGCAAACACTGCGAACGGCAACAGGGCCATAAGCCAGAACAGGGCAAGACCTCTCCTCATATTCTCCTTCCTAAACCGGATCTTCCGGCGCTGCTATTTCAACACAAAGCTCTTTTCCAGTCCTCCGACCAGCACGACAAACTCGCCCGGCTCTATTCGGGGCTTGTTGTCGACCCCGAAGAACGAAAGGTCGTCGGGCTCCAGAGAGAATTTGACGGTCTTGCTCTCGCCCGGCTGAAGTTCCACTTTCGCGAATCGCTTGACCCGTTTACCCGCCGGCGACAGGCTCGCCACGACATCCCGCACATAAAGGATCACGGTTTCCTTGCCCGCCATCTTCCCTGTGTTCTTCACGTTTACCGAAACATCCAGCCCATAGGATCTTGAAATGGTGTCGCGGCTGAGAGTGAGCCCGCTGTACTCAAAGCTCGTGTAGCTCAAGCCGTGACCAAACTCGAACTGCGGGGCGAACGCCGAGTTCCCGAACGGCGTGTCCTCGACCTCAAAGAGTTTGTGGTCGTAGGTCAATAAGCTGTTCGGAGTCCTCGGGTACGTGTAAGGGAGTTTGCCGTTCGGGTTGTAATCGCCAAACAGTACGTCCGCGATCGCGTCGCCGCCGTGATCGCCCGGATTCATCGAGATCAATATCCCCGGGATCCTGTCCGCGATCCGGCTGATGACCCTGGGCCTGCCTTCGATCACTACCGCGACGACCGGTTTTCCGGTCGCTATGATCGCCTCGGCAAGTTTGAGTTGCGGTTCCGGCAAGGTCAGGTCGGTAATGTTCCCGGGCGTTTCCGTGTACGAACCTTCGCCCAGGCAAAGCACGACCACATCACTCTTCTTCGCCGCGGCGACCGCCGCCGGAATGTCGACCTCTTTATCTATCATCGTCGGCGAAACGTTCGAAGGCATTTCCTTGATGCGTGTGATCTCGGTGCCCGGCACAAAGGTCACATTTGCTTTGCCGATCTTTGCTTCCACGGCCTCGCGGACCGTGTTCATCTCCTGGCGGTAGAGCGATTCCTCGGAACCCTGCCACACCCACGTCCAGCCGTTGTTGAGCGAGATCAGCGAATCCGCGGTCGGACCTGTCACAAGGACCTTCTTGTTCTTTGCGAGCGGCAATGCGCCCTTATCGTTCTTTGCTAGGACGATCGATTCGCGGGCGGATTCGAGGGCTATGCCGGCGTATTCCGATCTGCCGAAATTGGATTTGAGGGACGCATCCGGGCCCGGATCTTCGAACAGGCCGAGCTGGAACTTGACGCGCAGGATCCGTGTGACCGCTTCGTCTATCCGCCACATCGGAACGTGGCCCTCTTTGACGAGCTCCACCAGAAGGTCCGAGAAGCTGTAGTCGCCCGGGACCATGCTCATGTCGATCCCGGCCATTACGGACTGACGCGTTGCTTCTTTCTCATCTTTCGCGGTCTTCCAGAATGTGACCAGCTTCTTGATGTCCTCCCAGTCGGAAACGACAAAGCCGTCAAAGCCGTACTCGTCGCGGAGCACTTCGGTCAGAAGGTGCTTGTTCACGTGGCCCGGCACGCCGTTGACATCTGCCGAGTTGACCATTATCGTTCTCGCCCCGGCACTTACCGCGGCGTGGAACGGCGGAAGGAAATACTCCCGCATATAGTTCTCCGGAATCCATGCCGGAGTCCGGTCCCTTCCGTTCAAGGGAAAGCTGTAACCGACATAATGCTTCAGGCTCGTCGCCACCTTCGTACCCGAAGAGACGTCATCTCCTTCCATCCCGCGCACGAACGCGACGCCCATCACGGAAGCGAGGTAGGGATCTTCACCGAACGTTTCCCAGAATCTCGGCCACAACGGCTGGCGACCTACGTCAAGAACCGGCGAGAAACTCCAGGGAATGCCCGCCGCGCGTGTTTCGGCGGCAGCGACTTCCGCCCCTTTCTGAACAAGTTCCGGATTCCATGTCGCCGCCATCCCTATCTCCTGCGGGAAGAGCGTCGCGTTCCGAATGTAGTTCGCTCCGTGGATCGAATCGATCCCGTAAATTACCGGGATCTTGAGCCTCGTTTTCTGAGCAGCCTTCTGGATAGCGGCGATGATCCCGTGCCATCGGTCCACGCTTAAGGCATGACCATTGACGTTAAGGATCGATCCGACACCATATTTCACAACCGCCTTCTCTAGCTTTTCCTGATCGATCTGAATGTCGGAGTCCTGGCCAGACGTCACCATCCCGATCTGAAGCTGAGTCATCTGCCCGACCTTTTCCTCAAGCGTCATTCGCGACACTAGATCCCTTATCTGCGGTTCATAATCCGGATAAACGGGCCTCTTTCCCGCGACGGCCATGTATCTTCCGCTGTCCATCTCGTCCTGTGCGGGAACCGGGCGAGCGATGCCGCCGAAGGCGACACTTTGTTGTATGAGCAGACAAAAGATCGCGGACAAAAAAAGTGCTTTCCTGAGATAGGTGGTGGTCCTCATCGTAATCACGAAAATCCTTGTAATGTTGGGGGTTAATGTGGTTTCGGCAATTCTATTTTATAAGCCGAAATACTGCAAGAAGTATTACGGCCATCTTCGATCGGGACCGGGCCACAGCCGTGTAAGACTGAAAAAGGCGAGGGAAAAGCCCCTCGCCTCAAAGTGAGATATGCGGTCGTCCCTATTTCAAGCCGGCAGCCGCCAACGATAATCTGTCACTAAGAAGAATTACCCGTCCCAGCCCCTTTTGGGTATCCTGAATCACGCTTTTGTCCAGTACCGCCGTTCGCTTGAAGTACGGGCTGTTCACGAAAGCGCCGACAGCCTCGTCAAGCAGTATGATCAACTCGCGCACACCCTCAGGGGTGTCCTCTTCATCACTCTGCGTCTCGGCATTATCCCGCCCAACTTCGAAAAGATTCTCGTCAAGCCACAACGCGTCCTGATTCATCTGCGCCGCGGATCTCTGTATCTTCGCGAAATCTATCGTCCGGCCTGTAGTGAAAGCGCTCACGATGGACTCCTGAAGCTTCTGAATGCTCTCAAAACGCTTCTTTGTCTCAAGGAACCGAATTTCCCGGCTTCGCTCGTCACTGTCGGTAACGGGCTTCCGTGCTTCACGCTTGAACCGCTCCATCTCGATGGAACGTATCCTGCTGCTGTTCTCCTTCAGTTCCGTTTCGATGACGGGGACAGGCGGAGGGGGAGCGGTCTGCCCGTACCCGGCAACTGTCAGGACGATAAGAACTATGAACAGCGATGCGGCGGACCTGATCATGACCTCCCTCCATTCCGCAGAAACTGAAGCCTAGTTGGATGACTTCTTTGTTGACTCGATCCAAAGCGCGCTGCTGGCGTTTATGACCTTCACAAGACTGCTTTCCACCAATCTCGACACCTCAGGATCTACCACGGCAAGTTTTTGCCACATAGGATTGGTCACGACCTCGCCGATGGAGTTGTCCAACTCGACAATGAGATCGCGCACACTCTTGCCGATATACGGATTGGCCTCGGCTTTCGCGGAGTCGGCGCTTACCGTTGCATCGGTTTCGCCATCTGCATCGTCAGCTTTCGGCTCAAAGACATTTGCCCTGAGCCTGACCGCCATTTCCGTTATCCTGTTGGCTGCCTTCGCGATGTCCTTGTAATCGATCTTGTCACCGACTGTATAGGCCCTGATAATGTCGGCTTGAGATACCTGAATTCCCTCAAAATCTTCTTTGATCAGGGAAAACTTCAGTTCCTTTCCATTCTCGCGCCTCAAGGTCGCCGTCTTCTCAGCTTCCCGTTTTACCCTTTCCAGTTCGACCGAACGCATTCTGATACTAACGTCCTGCGGACTCGCGTTATCCGCGATCGACGGAGTTGAAACCGTCGGTGCGTCCTGCGCCATGACAGCCGAGAAACTGCCCGCGAACATAAGGATCACGGTTAAAATACTAGCTTTTTTTGTCATCTTATCTCCTCAAATCTATGGACAAGTCCAATAACGACCTCCGTCTTCCTTCATGATCTACCCACGGGACATTCGCAGGAACTCTACAAAGACTGGACTGGCAAACCGGATCATTCAACATCTTGCATTCCGGTCTACTTCTTCTTCGGTCTGATGCTTTCAAACGGCACTACGCCTTTGCCCTGGGATACGGCATAGATCTTATCGGCCGACAGATTTTCAATGGTCTCGGTCTTCCCCGATGGCCATCTGATCTCTATTTTGTCTGCTTTTGCGGCTGAGCCCAACCCAAAATGAAGCCTCAGGCTGTTCTGCGAAATATAACTGGCACCGCTCCTGACCTCATCGGTCTGGGTGACTTTGCCCGTAGTGACTTTGACCCGTGCTCCGATCGCCAGAGGGCTCCCTTCGGTCGCGTTCAATTCTATTTCGATCCAGTGGCTGCCCTTGACGCCTTCATTTCGAAGGATCATCGGCATGCTGTCAAGATCCTCGACAACGATGTCCACGTCGCCATCATTATCGATGTCTCCGAATGCTGCTCCCCGGGAAACACGGGGCTCGGATAACGCCGAACCGCCGAGACTGCTTGCATCGCAGAAGGACCCGTCCCCGTTGTTCATGTACAGTATCTTCCCCTGCCTGTATCCGGCGCCCGACGAGATATTGTCCATTTGCGGATAGACGTGACCGTTCACGACAAAGAGGTCCGGCCAGGTGTCGTTGTCCAGATCCGCAAAGCCCGTGCCCCAGCCCACATAAGGCCTGGATGCCTGCGCGACTTTCGCAGAAAAGGAAACGTCCGTGAAATCATAGCCACCGTTGTTCCGGTAGAGCGTGTTGTATTCATCCGCGAAGTTGGTCACATAGATCGCCATCTTTCCGGTGTGAAGATAGTCTCCGACGGCCACACCCATAGATCCCTGTTCCGAACCGTCGCCGCTCACACCGGTACCCGAAAACAATCCGATCTCCGAGTATTTTCCCTTGCCCTTGTACTGATATAAGAAATTCGGAGTGGAATCGTTGGCGAGATAGATATCCAGAGATCCGATATTGCTGAAATCCGAGATCACCGGCTGCATGCCATAGAATCCTTCCGGATCTTCCATTCCCGATCCTTTTGTGATGTCGGTAAAAGTCCCGTCGCCATTATTCCTGAAGACCGCATCTCCGGCGCCCTTCAATCCGCGGGGTCCGCATTGCACATCGACACCCCGGAATTTGCATGTGGGGAGCGTACCGAACCCTGGAAGGTCATTGAGATCGAAATCCACGTAGTTCGCGACCACCAGATCCTGGAAACCGTCACCGTCCAGATCCCCGAACGCGGCGCCTGCTGACCAACGGCCGTCCATCACTCCCGCCTTTTTGGCCACGTCCGTGAAGGTCCCGTCGCCGTTGTTCCTGTAAAGCACGTTCTCACCAAGGCATGTTATGTACATGTCCGGATGACCGTCATTGTTGAAATCGCCTACGGCGCCGCCCATTGCATATCCGGGAAAACCCACGCCCGCCTTGTCCGTCACGTCGGTAAACGTTCCGTCCCGGTTGTTTCGGTAAAGGAGACTCTTTGACTTCTCCTTCTTCAACGCCATCTCGACGGTCGGCGCGTTCGTAAAGTAAATATCAAGCCAACCATCGCGGTCATAATCGATCAGCAGGACTCCACCGCTCATCGACTCTACTATGTATTTCTTTTCCGGAGCCGACGTATGCGTAAAGTTGATGCCCGTACTCTTATAGACATCAGTTAGCTGCGGGACCGAACGGTCTTTACAAACGTCTTCCTGAGCGAACGCCGCCTGAGAAGCGAGGAGTGAGACAAGAACAAGGATTGCAGAGATCTTTGATTTCATTTCTAATCAGTTTATATTCTTCGGATCGGTTTGCGGCA
>JAHEEZ010000052.1 GCA_024640445.1 Acidobacteriota bacterium
AGGATCGAGTTCCGGAAGATACTCGACCGCCCCGGTGAGTCACCATTGTCGATCCTGTATCCGCTGGCGCAACTTGGAATGGCGCGTGCGCAAAAGGATAGGGCGACGTATGAGAAGTTCTTTGAGATCTGGAAAGACGCGGATGAAGATCTGCCGATCATGATCGAGGCCAGGAAAGAGTATGAAGACTTGAGACCAAAGCCATTTGTTTATTGATCAATAGGGAGGCTTCTGATCCAGCTAAACTTCAAGAGATGGCAGAGGCCTCCTTCCTCTTTACTTTGAAGAACTTTTTCGCCAATCGGCCCTGCTTCAACCCGGAAGCGATCTACTCTTCGGGTCCAATTCCTTAAAATTCATACCGCAATCCGAACTGCATCGAACGGGGACTGCTTTGGGTGTAAACAAAGATCTTTCCGAAGTTAGGGGGTGCGGTACCGGTCTCCGGATCTGACGGGACCCCTAGATTGCCAAAATTTCCCGCCGAGAAGGGCTGAAAGTTCAAAACGTTGAAGACCTCCCAACGGACTTGGAGCCTGTGGTTCTCACGCCATGGCATTTCGAATGACTTGGATAAGCCCAGATCCAGGGAGTGAAAATCAGGCTGCCTGAACATGTTCCGCTCTCCCGTTTCACCGGGTCTGGCGTTTCGGAAGTTGTTGAACGCTGCCTGTGGATCGGAGAAGATGTTCTGCGTGTCCCTGTCAGATCCGCCGCTAGCTAAAGGAATCGGACCGATGCGGGTGACATTGGATGTTATGTTCCAGTTCGTTGCCCATTTCCCTTGGTCAAAGGGTGACCGGATCGGTGCCCCTGTGTTCCAGCGGAAAACCCCGGCTAATTGCCATCCGCCGAGAACCTTGTCGAGAGATCCATTTATTCCGCTTCCAAATCTTTCTCCCTGACCGAAAGGTACCCGGAATATGAAGTTCGCATTGAACAAATGCCTTATATCAAAATCCGAGACCGCGTAGCTGTCATCCGGCCGAAGGGAATTCAAAATGAACTGAGTCCCGTACGTTCCGCTGGTCTGCAATCCTGAAGCATTGTCCATCGATCTGGAGAAGGTGTAGTTGATGTCATATGACAAGGTCTCCCCGAGTCTCTGCCTAATGCTCAGCGTTCCTGCGTTGTAATTCGAGTATGCTGTCGTGCCATAAGCCGAAAGTGCCGCATATTGCGGATGAAAGAACATGTTCGGATAAAGTCCCGGGTCGGTTGGCAAACCATAGGCTGTTGAATCATCCAGGATCAGCTGGATGAGCGTATAGTCCCTGATACGGAAACCGCTGTCCGAAAAGAGCCCAAAGATCGCCTGTGTATTGTTGTTTGCCGGAAGCCCGAAGATACCGAGTGCAGCCATTGCATTTGGGAAAAGATTTTCAAAGTACGGGATAGCGGCGAGACTCGTGATCGGAATACCGGCTATCCGTGCATCAACCAGCAGCCCGGCTGCGGTGTACCAGTCCATCCCGGAAGCCGGATCGACCAGGTTGTTGAGAGCCATGATGTCGCGCGAGGCGAACAGATGTCTGGCCCTTCTCCCGATATAACTGGCTTCGACATAAAGTCCTTTTGGAAAACTCCGGCCGTAGGTCAAATTCCACGTGTAGTGGATCGGGGATACGATCGTTGAATCCAACGAACTTTGAATTCGAGGCACTTCATCCGCCGGCACTGAAAATAGTTGTGCTGGTACCGGAATGCCTGGGAAGGATCGGACGGTCTGGTCAAACCCCGTAAACAACGGCGCCGGCCGGTTGGTCACATTGTAGGTGCCTGCAGGAAGCCCGCCCCAGGACGAGGTGAACCCGATCGTTGACAAGCCGTCAAAGCCGACTGCCAGTTGCTGGCCAAAATAGTCATTAGTGATGGCAAACCCGCCTCTGAACGTGGACGTTCCCGTTTCTCCGAATAGTCTTCTGAAGAACCCGCGTTCAAAACTCGGCGACCATGCAGCGGCAATACGCGGCTGGAGATTATTCGTGTCCATCTTGTAGAAGCCGGGGGCATCGTTCTTCGGTCCAGCCAGTTGAAAGTCAATGAGATCGTTCATAGGAATGCCGTTCTGGGAAGAGGCAACTCGCCTATCAAAGAAATCTCCAAGCGGTTCCGTGGGTGCGACCTGAAATCCAGTCTGTTCATAAACCGGGCGGCTTAACGCATACCGCAGGCCCAGCGTGAAGGTCAGATCGCGTCTTGGTTTCCAGATATCCTGAAAATAGGCGTCATATTCCTCGGTAGCGAAGTTCCGGGTCGAAGGAGTTCTCTCCGGCAGGACACTCCCGTCCTTGTCAAAATTGAAATTTACCGAGTACCGGGGAAATCTTCCGATCAATGCCGAAGCTGCATACCGGTAATTAAGTTCCTGCCCCTGGGCAATCGCATAGCCCGAGTTTTGAAGTTCGACGTCAAGGACGCCGCCGAGCCCGGGATAACCAAACGGGTGTGTCGAGGCAGAATCATACGCTTTGTCGTAGTTTTTTCTGCTATTTCTGATCAACCGGACATTGCCGCCGAACTGGAGGGTGTGGGCCCCCTTGACCCAGGAGAAGTCGTCCGTGAAGTTCTGTGTTGCGGTCGTGCGGTTGGATTCACGCGAAAAAGAACTTGGGGCGAAGATACCCCAGAAGACAATGCTGTTTTCTGATGAGTCACCCTGAAAGCTCATCGCCTGGCGGGTGAATCCCCATCGGAAGTTATTGATCCGGTTGCTCCCGATCACCCAATCGTGCCCAACAGCCCATCCGTACGGGTGAGTCCATTGATCTATTCCCGGAGCATCCGGCAAGACGGAAAGACCGCCGGAATTGTCCCATTGATAGTTACCGCGGAAGAACAAATTGTGATTCCCGGCCGGACTTACGTCAAACCGGGCAATATGCGTGTTCTCCTTTATTTTTATGGGGCTGTTGAATCGAAATCCTCCTGTATTGAATCCGTCACCGACCGACCGGTCGTTAACGGGATATCTGCTTGTGACGTCAGCAAACAGTGCGACAACAGCGGGGTTGATTCCGACCTGATCATATATGTTATTCAGGTCGGCAAGACCCAGCGTGATCTCATGGGGCGAAACAGTATTTCGATCCTCTCCCGGTAGCCAGCCCAGGAACTTCAACATTCCTTGTCCCATATGAGCTAGCGGAACAAGCCGGACCAACGGCGATTCTTTCCGCTGGCGTTGGCCCTCATAACTGTAAAAGAAAAATGCCTTGTCTTTGATGATGGGCCCGCCAAGCCTTCCCCCGAATACGTCCCGGGACAAGCTTGGCCTTGGGACCCTTTCATCACCTACCTCAGCGATTCCGTTGATGACATCGGGATCGCTGGCCTCATAACGTCCCGTCGCGTTATTGAAGAAATTGTTGGCTGACCATTTTGTCGGCCGATAGAAATAGAATCCCGCGCCGTGCAGGGCATTTGAACCACCCCTGGTGATCATCGATATCTGAGCCCCCGACGACCGGCCCTGGTTGGCATTGGGGTTAAGGGTCGTTATTCGAAACTCTTCGACTGCTTCGGTGGATAATCTGAGTGCTTCCGGCGATGTTTGCTGATCATTGATATCGACACCGTCGAGAGTAATGTTCGGTTGGTCACTTCTGTTGCCGGTGACATACCCATCCATGGTTACTCCAGGCTGCAGCGTCATAAGACTCACCACTCTTCGGAGAGCTGTAGGAAGCTGTGTGATCTGGGCAGGAACGAATGTATTGCCAAGGCTCGCGTCCTGCGTATTGACGACCGAATCGATCGACCTGCTGGTCACATCAATCGTCACGGTCAGGACTCCGGGCTCGAGTAAGAAATTGACTACGACTGTCGAGTCGACTGGCGCCTGAACATTCTTATTGACCGCTTGGTTGAAGTTTCCGGACCGGACCTCCATCCGGTAGGTCGATGGCGGAAGTCCGGTAATCCTGTAAATACCTATCTGATTTGAAGTGGTTGATCTGGTAAATGATGTGGAAGGATTCTTGATGGTAACCAGGGCTCCTGGTACGGCGGCACCCGTTTGGTCGGTCACGCTGCCGGTTATCGTGGCTGTGCCGGTCTGGGCCTGCGCGTTACCCAACAAGACGATGCTGAACACCATGGCCATCAGCGGAACTGACCGAGTGATTCTCATAACTCCTCCCTACGGAAATCGTTTAAGATGATGGCAATTGGAGGCCGTCACGCTTGAATCTGTGCTGATCCGGTGATTATTGGTTCATTGAGGTGCAACATTTGTTCCACGATTTTTTTCAAGTGTGAAGAAGGTGCGTTGAAAGGCGTTAACGCGAAGGGAGGGCAGAAGCTATCTGCGATCCACATTATTTGGCTGCGAAATATTTCGCAGTTGATCGTCATCTTTCAGTCAAAAGTTTGTTTGGTTATTTGATTTGATAGCGGTACCGGGCACTATGTTTCTGTGAGGGTGTGACGAATTTCAAAAAGATCCTGAGGCAGTCTTGAGATCGCCCCGATGAACTGTTTATCAGATCATCGGGGCGATCGAACGTATCAGGCTTACTTGTTTTGCCAGTCTAAAGAATTGCAGGCCGCGTAAGAGGCTATGGCGTGCCGCCTCTCCGGAGCAACCGACGCTGCTCAAGCATTGCTTCCTTTGCCTGCATCTTTTGATTCATCGCGTCTTTCACTTTCTGACCGATCTTCATATGCATGTTGTTGACGCCCGTATAGATGTTTCCCGCTCCGGGATAACCGGAGTCGTAGACGTTCACGCGGTTGTTGCCGCCGATTATCATTGAGTCGGTCACACGCCCATCAAAATACCCAAGCCAGATCTTGGCAATTCCCCATGGCGCCACCTGGAAATTGTTGAAGTTGTTTGCTTTCAGGAAATGGTTGGCCCCACTGATCATATAGATACCGGCACCACCGTTCCCCTCGATCCTGTTGTTCGTGACCACCACTCCGTCGGTGGTATTGCTGAAGATGGGGCCCCACAGCCAGGCTTCCTCACCGTGGATACTGTTGTTTGAGATCACGACGTCACTATTGGCGTTATTTCTGATCTCGACGCCCGCCCAGTTCGCATCAGGTTCCTGCTTGATATTGCAATCGAAAACTCCAAGCCTGGAGTTTGTATTTCCTCCGAAAGCAACACCTGAAGAGTCTTGTGTTTCAAGCCTCGAAGCATTCACATTGAGATTGTTGCATCCCCAGACCTCGACAGGAGCCTCGATGCAGTTCTTAAGCGTAACTTTCTCATTCGGCAACCCTCCGATATTAACTACCGCATCGGAGAGCTCGTAGAACTGAATGGCTCCCCAGACGTTATTCTCGAAATCACAGCCCCTGATGTTGTGAACGCCGCCTTTGTCACCCCATAGCTGGAAATGAAGCGGTGTTTCCGGCATTCCCGAAGAGTCAAGAGAGCCGATGAAACGCACGTTAACGACATCCGTCCCGATCAGGTCATTGAGGCCGGGGACAAACGTTCCCAATCCGAGAAAATTAACCAGTCCTTTCGATCCAAAGGCATTAGCGGGATCTACAAGCTCCGATTCAGATTCAAATGTCAGATCCTTTACGCTCGCATAGGTCTGGATCACCGCCATAAGTGTGTGATCATCTGAAGCGAAACCGGGCAATTCATAGTGCAAAGGCCCGAATCCAGCTCCGCCCGGTCCCCGGACACCCTTCAGGATCGTCACATCTTTCCCTGCCCCCTGGATAGTTCCATTGAAAAGCACTGTACTGTACGAGGGATCAGACGGGTCAGAAATATCCTGCCTCCCGATAAAACGGTGGATCATGAATGTGCCGGGACCCAGGTAAAGCGTTCCGCCATTGTCAAGAGCCGGATCATGGAGCGCGGCTTGAAGTGCGGCTGTGTCTGTCGTTGAATCACCGGTCGGCATCAAAGGGTCATCAGGACTCCAACCGGGAGCCATGCTTGCAACCCTGCTCACTCTTTGTCTGCCTTTGGTCGCACCTCTTACCAGCGTCACCCCGCCCAGCGCAGCGGCCGTCAGTGCCGCGCCGGCGACGCCCGCCTTCTTTAGGAAATCTTTTCTCGATATGCCTGCCGAGCCGATCATCGACTCGGTTTGAGCTATTTCTTCTTTCGTGGTCTTAAGTGAATCATCATCTTTCATACGATTGTCCTCCAATGGCCAGTTCTATTTCCAGCCGTCACTGAAGGCGACTGGAACCTACCAAAAAGTCGCGTGGAGTTCATTTCTCCAGGACGACCAAGTTGGTTTCTAGTCCTGAAATTCTTTGTAACAGAACCTAATGGGTGTAATATGGGGGCAATCAGTTCAGACCCCCATTAAAGCAAGACCCCCAACCTTCCGGGTTGCTCCGTCAACCTGCCGATGAGTGTTGCCAAAGCAATCCAGGAGCTGGAAGCTGTCAATATCAGCTTCGTTCAGCATGTGCGGATAATAGCGACCGCTGGGGAAATGCGTCTTTCTGAAAATGTGAATGTTTCTTGAAGGTTTTCTAACGCCCCGAAACAGGTGTTATGAACGAGATAAAGAACCACTGCTACGAGTTCGGAGCCTTTCGGCTCGACCCCGCGGAACATGCCCTGTTGCACGATGGTCAGGTTGTGCACCTCCCACCAAAAGCTTTCGAGACACTTCTTGTACTGATCGAACACCATGGCCATCTGGTTGAAAAGGACGAATTGCTTGACGAGGTATGGTCGGGCTCATTTGTTGAGGAAGCCAATGTCGCAAAACATGTCTCAATTCTGCGGAAGCTTTTTTCGGGGTATGAATCGCAAGAACCGTTCATCGTCACCGTCCCGAAACACGGCTACCGGTTCGTAGCGCCGATTCACGAAATAGATCTCGAAAGCAATGGACATGGAAAGTCCCGGTCGTCAAACGGTCGGGAAATCGAGACAGCCTCTCCCAGATCATCACCATTCCTGAGACATGCAGTCTTCCAGATCACACAACACAAGATAGTGTCGCTTCTCGCTCTTGCCATACTCGTTGTCGGAGTGACAGCAGGCGCAAATTACTTCTTCCTGGCTGAAAGTGCATCCGTCCTCACTGATCGGGATGTCATCTTGCTGGCCGATGTAGAGAACAGGACAGGGGAGGAGATCTTCGACGGTACTATTAAGCAGGGTTTGCTGATCCAGCTTCGGCAGTCACCGTTCTTAAGCATCCTGCCCGATTCTGAGGTGCGCGACACCTTGAAGCTGATGAAGCGGTCCCCGGATGAGCGTGTCACGAGGGAGATCGGCCGGGAAATTTGCCAGAGAATTGGGATCAAAGCATTGATCGTCGGTACGGTTGTCAAACTTGACCGGAATTACTCTGTCACACTCGAAGCCATCGACGGAGAAACCGGAGACTCGCTCGTGATCACGCAAACACAGGCCGAAGGAAAGGACGGAGTCTTTGGAGCTCTATCCAATGCGGTAACGGAGATCAGAGCAAAGCTCGGAGAGTCCCTGGCCTCTATCGAGACATTTGATAAGCCTCTGAAACGAGTGACGACTTCTTCCTTGGAGGCATTCAAGGCTTTCACGATGGCGCTGGAAATGCACTCCAAAGGCGATCGCAAGGCCGCCATCACATTGTTCGAAAAAGCTATTAAGATCGATCCGGAATTTGCCCTCGCCTACGCATATCTGGGTAACCAGTACGACAATAGACGGATCGATCTTCAATTGCAGATGTATCTGAAAGCCTACAGATTGCGCGACAAGGTCAGCGAGAGGGAAAAGGTGATCCTCGATGAATACTTCTACGGCTACATCCTTATGGATGTGGATAAGAAGCTTGAGCTGATGAAGATCGGCAAGGTGAAATATCCACGTGACCTGGAGATTCGCATGGCGATCGTCCGGGCATACTTTTGGCTCGGTCAGTATGAAGAGGTGGTAGCGGAGGCGCGGGAGATGTCAAACATCGATCCGGGATTCTCAGGATTTCGGGGCCACTTGACAGCTGCATTGAAAAAGCTGGGCCGTTTCGATGAGGCAAAAGAGACGATCCGAAAATACAGTCAGGTTCCCGATGACTTGCGAGACCATCTTTATCAGATAGTTTTTGTCGAGAATGATTCGGAGGAATTGCATCGGATCCTCGAGTCGATAAGAAAGGACGACAAGACGGAGGTTCTTCTTTTGGAGGCGGCGGTTGCGGGGTATCGTGGACAGTGGCGAAGAGCGCGCGGACTGACGGACCCGGTGATCGAAAATTTCATAGAAGCTGATTCCCGGGTTTCTAACATACAGGCGGGGCAACGTGCACTGTGGAGTCAGATGCTCCGCGCAGCCGATCTTGGCCAGTGCCGACTGGCAAAAACTTGGGGATCAGAAATACTCGCAGAAGGTCTTCAAAAAAGGGCCGGCGCACTTACGGCCAGAATCGCGAATGCGCTCGCCAAATGCGGAGATTTGGCACGGGGGCAGGCGGTGATCAGCGAATTGGTGAAGAAGAACCCATCGGGCACGCTGAAAGCCAAGCTATGGCTTCCGATCATTACGGCCGAGATCGCATTTCAAAACGGTGAGCCGGAAAAGGCAATACGTTTAATGCAGGAAACCGAACCTTATGAGCGGGCGGCTGGATACCTAACGTATGACATCAAGGGACGCGCCTATTTGGAACTGAATGAAAATGAGAAGGCGGCAAGGGAATTTCAGAAAATTCTCGACCAGCGTGGACTGGACGTTTTCTCAGTCCTCTACCCTCTTGCCCAACTGGGAAAAGCACGCGCGATGAAGGACAAGAGGGAATACGAACTCTTCTTCAATATGTGGAAGGACGCCGATAGCGATCTTCCGGTCTTGATAGCCGCAAAGAGAGAGTACAACGAACTGTAGGGAGCGATCCGCGGCATTGAGAGGAAAGAGAAGCCCGCCGGTTTGAAGGCGGGCTTTGCAGTTATCTGGCCTTCTCGAATCCGAGCCTTGTAAATCTTGTACCTTCCCAGACATAGGTTGAGGTACCCGGTTCCTCATTGTCAGCTGCGATCCCCCGCAACACGAATAGCTTGCTGTCTTTCCGGTATTCCATCGGTTCCCCTTCGATCTCGGCGCCGAACATCGCGAACGCCATTCCCGCCATTTCTTTTGGGAAGTAAACGCGGCCCGTTTTAGCGTCGATGATCGCTCCGTAAATGCAACCCGACCCGCAACCCCAGCGCGCGAAGATATAGTGGCCGGCAAAGTTCACGCCTCCGGCGTTTGCCTCTTTCAGACGGGTTCTGAACATCCTCGCTTCCTTATGGCTGGACAGATCTACCGCCTTTGGTTTCCGCTGCCAGAACGCAACCTTGTAGTCGTCAAACGGGGGTGCTGCCGCCTGCGTTCCATCGCCTTCTTTGTCGAAGAAATATCCCTTATCGCCGGAATCGAGTTTCCCGAAAAATGTGTATTTGGCAGAAGGGCCGTTAACGTTCAGGCGCCAGTGCGTGAAGTCCTCGACGTTGTTGCAGACGTTTCCGCGCCCCTGAAGCACCAGCGAATAATCGGCACCGTTACCCAGGCCGGCGGAGAAGATGCCCGTCCCTCCGGATGTCTTGCCCTCGAGCCGTATCTCCTTGTAAAGCAAAGGCCCTCCACCGCCCGACATCCTTCCGTCGTGGATATCGGCGCCGAAATAGCCGCGTCTTTCGGGCAAAGGGATTGAAAGTTTTCCCATAGCTTTGCCGCTGGTGAAGTTCAGGGACCACGTACCGTTCTCGAATAGAGCCTTCAGGGAGATATTGTCGAGTTCTTCGCCCGTTTCCGACGCCTCGTAGATCTTCAGAAGTTCATCGAGTCCCTTTATCGTTTCGAAAGCCGCTTCGTCGATGTAAAGCGCCGAGGCCCCGGAGAATTTCAGTTGGCCGAGCATCTCCATTTCGTATTCGTCGATCGGGCCGACCGAAGAAAAATAGGTCCCTTTGTCCGCGCAGCAGGCACAGGCAAAGGTTTCGGCCGCGAACGAGATCAGGACCAGGGCGACGGCAAGCAGTTGGAAACAGGTCTTCATATTTTTCCCCTTTAGTGAATTTGGATGGGGTTCAGTATAACCCGAAAAATTCCAGACTCGTTTTTGGGCCCTCGCGCCTGTTTGTTACCAGGGACTTAGACACGGATGAACACAGATAAAAGAGGATAATTGCAGGACGGATGAATGGCTATTTGTTTGGTATGCGTGGCGTATATCCCTATGTTTCTTGTTTATTCATTCTTGCAATTTCATTTTCCATTTACCCCATCCGTGTTAATCCGTGTCCAGTCTTCCTGTTCTCAGGGTTCGCGAGCGCCAGGCGCTCGGTGCAGGCGGGACGCCTGCGTTCCTCTGCACGGTTCACGATTCGTGGGAGATGTTATATAAATAACTATCCGGTCAGTAAGTTAATGACGTCGAAGATCAAACAACGCGGAAAGGACGGCAGACGCTGGCGGCGGCGCAAGGACAAGCGTCCGGGCGAAATACGCATGGCGGCGCTGGAATGCTTTGGCGAGCGCGGATTTGCAGGTACCCGGCTTGACGATGTCGCCGAGCGCGCCGGCGTGACAAAAGGCACGCTCTATCTCTACTTCCAGAACAAGGAAGATCTCTTCAAAGCGGTCGTCAGCGAGGAACTTGTTCCGAACATCGTCAGGATCGAATCATTGCTTTCAGAAAAGGAACTCCCCGCTCCCGAGGCACTCGCCCAGTTGATGAGGTTCTGGGTCAAGACATTCACGACCACACGCCTCTCGATCCTTCCCAAGCTCGTCATTTCAGAGGTCGGCAACTTTCCCGAACTCGCCGAATTTTACATACACGAGGTCATCGACCGCGGATTCGCTCTTGTCGGAGGGATTCTCCGAAGGGGCATCGACGAGGGCGACTTTCGCGAAATAAATGTTGAAGAAACGATCATATCCGTGATCGCGCCCGCGATCGTAACGATGCTTTGGAAGCACTCTTTTGAGCCGCACGGAAGCCGAAAGTTGGACCCTGTAACATTGGTCGAAACGCATATTGAGATAATCCTGCGTGGACTCGGTCGCAATCCCGCAGCCCTTTGAGGATTGGCATATGAACGAAAACGAAACGGATGAAGGCAATGAGCCCGCCGGACAGGAACAGAACGGATCGGCGAATTCCAACGGTGCGGTGAACGGCAGGCCCGGACGAAGTCGTGCGCGTTTGATAATTCCCCTGATCCTGATCCTCGCCGCAATAGGCTTTTCCGTCTGGTATTTCCTGCTTCGCGACAATGGTCCGCCCGCGAACGTAATTACGGTCAGCGGACGGATCGAATCCGACGACTCCGCAGTTGCGGTGAAGACATCCGGAAAGATCCGGGAGATAAAGGTCCGCGAGGGCGACACGGTAAAGGCCGGGCAGGTGATCGCGGTCCTGGACGACGATCAGGTACAGGCGCGGGTCGAGCAGGCGCAGTCTGCCGTGACGCAGGCGGAAACTCGGGTCACACGTGCCGTTCAGCAGGTTTCGGTCCTGCAAGAACAGAAAGATCAGGCGCAGATCGGCGTTCGCCAGTCGAATCTTGATGCTCAGGGACGCGTAAAGCAGGCGGAAGGCCAGGTCGCCGAGGCGCGTTCGCGGATCTCCCAATCCGAAGCGCAGTTGGCACAGGCGGAAGTGAACCTGAAACAGGCGCGTTATGACGCCGGCAAATACGAAAGGCTCAGCGGTTCCGGGGACGTACCTGAACAAAGGGCAACGCAGGCTCGCTCGAATGCGGAGGCGCTTGAAAAGGTCGTTGAAGCACAGAAGAAACAGATCGAGAGCGCCCGCGCCGCGCTTGCGATTGCTCTTGGCGCTCTGAATGTAGCGAAGGCAAATCTAGCAAATCCGTCAATACGCGCCTCGCAGGCTTCTGCCGTCCAGAAACAGATCGAACAGGCGGAAGGCGATATCGAGGCCGCCCGCGCCGATGCCGATGCTGCCCGCGCGAAGTTGCGAGAGGCGGAAGCGAACCGCAACGACCTGGAAGTTGTAGCGCCCTTCGATGGACTCGTGGCTACGAGATCTGCCGAGCCGGGCGAGGTTGTCGCCGCCGGCACCACGATCGTGACGATCATAAACCCGGCCCGGATCTATCTTCGCGCATTCGTCCCGGAGGGACAGATCGGCAAGGTAAAAGTGGGGCAGAAGGCGCGTGTCTATCTGGATTCCGCTCCGCTGGAACCCTTCGAGGCCGAAGTGGCGCGCATCGATCCCGAGGCTACATTCACTCCCGAGAACACATACTTTCAGGACGAACGCGTCAAGCAGGTGGTGGGCGTCAAACTGATGATCAAGGCGCCGAAGGGCGCTGCGAAACCAGGAATGCCCGCTGACGGGGAAATACTGGCGTCCGGTGAATGGTCCGGAAGCCGGAGCGCCAAATGAACCAAGCCCCCGCCAGTTTCGTGGAAGAGCCCGCCATACGGGTTCGCGGACTAACCAAGAACTATGGCGAAACGCGCGCCGTCCGCGGCATCGATCTTGATGTCCGCTCCGGAGAGATCTACGGATTGATCGGGCCGGACGGAGCGGGGAAGACCTCCACGTTTCAGATCCTGGGCGGCGTGATGGAAATGACCGCCGGCGAGGCTCTAATGTTCGGCGAAAAACCGCGCGCCGCACGGCAGTTCGTGGGCTATCTGACCCAGACTTTCAGCCTCTACCAGGACCTGACCGTCAGGGAGAATCTGCGTTACATCGGAGAGCTCCGGCGCCTTTCAAAGAGAGATATTGAAGAGCGCGGGGAGCATTACCTGAGGCTCTTCAACATGTCCAGGTTCACCGAGCGCCTCGCCGGCCGGCTCAGCGGCGGGATGAAACAGAAACTGGCCCTTGCCTGCGCGCTGATAACCGAACCGCGAATCCTGCTTCTTGACGAACCGACGACGGGAGTCGACCCTGTCTCGCGCCGCGAATTCTGGGATACGCTCTCTGAACTTTCGAGCCACGGAGTGACGATGGTCGTCGCCACGCCGTATCTCGACGAAGCCGAGCGCTGTTCCCGCGTCTCGCTGATGTTCGAAGGCAGGATACGCGAGACCGGAACGCCGAAGGAACTTCGCGACGGACTCGGCCTGAGGCGGCTTGAATTGAGGACCGGCGACCTGGGCGGGGCGGAGGAGATCCTCAGCCGGAGCGGAGCGGTCCATGACGTACAGAGGTTTGGCGACAGGCTCGACCTTATGGTCAAAGACGCGGAGGAAGGCCGCCGAAAGGCGGGGGAGGTCCTGGAAAGGGAGGGCTTCAAGGTGGAGAGCTTCCGTGAGGCCGATCCGACGCTTGAGAACGCCTTCGTCGCCACGCTCCGCGATCTCGAAGGCGACCTGGAGCCGCCGCCCTTCCCAAGGAAACGCGAGTTTCAAAAGCGGCCGAAGGAGATGATCGCGATCGGCGCGGAGAACGTCAGCAAGTACTACGGCGATTTTGTTGCGGTAAAAGGCATCAACCTGGGAATAAAGTATGGCGAGATCTACGGGCTGCTGGGCGCGAACGGAGCAGGGAAGACGACGACCATCAAGATGCTGTGCGGCCTTCTCGCACCATCGGGCGGCCAGGTCGAGCTTGCCGGCGAGCGCGAAAGCACGCGCTCCAGCTTCGTGAGGCGCAGGGTCGGATATATGTCCCAGAAATTCTCGCTTTACGACGATCTGACGATCGGCGAGAACCTGGACTTCTTTGCGGGCGTGTACGGCGTGCCGCGAGAAGAGCGTGAGGAAAAAAAACGTTGGGTGATGGAATTCTCGGGTCTGAAGGGTAAGCAGAAACTCCTGACCGGAGCGCTTCCCGGCGGATGGAAGCAGAGGGTCGCGTTCGGATCCGCCATCCTTCACGAGCCAAGCGTGCTTTTCCTCGACGAGCCTACATCGGGTGTCGATCCGCTCGCGCGGCGCTCATTTTGGAAGATGATCAACGAGATCGCCGACCGAGGAGTGGCGATACTCGTCACCACCCACTACCTTGAGGAAGCGGAACAGTGCAACCGGCTGGGCTTCATGGTTGACGGCGAGGTCGTGGCCGAGGGAACGCCGACCAGCGTCAAGGCGAGCCAGTCGGGCACTCTGATCGAGCTCGTCACCGACCGTCCGCAGGAAGCCTCAAACTTTCTCAAGAAAAAGATGGAAAGATGGCGGGTGTCCCTCTTCGGCGACCGTCTTCACGTGATCACCGACAAGGACGCGGAATCCGGCATAGCGGCAGTGACCGCGATACTCAAAGGGAACGGGATCAGGGTGCTCAGGGCGTCGAGGGAGGCGCGATCGCTCGAGGATGTTTTCATCGCCATCGTAGAAAGCAAGAGGATCGGCGGCAAAGACCAATGAAACGGATAATTGCCCAGGCAAGAAAGGAACTGACTCAGGTGGCAAGGGACCGTCTGACGCTTGTGCTGGCGCTCGTACTGCCGCTCGCGCTTTTGGCGCTGAACGGCGAGGCGATATCGCTTTCGGTCACCAACCTCCCGATCGTGATCCAGGACCTCGATTCCACCCCGACCTCCCGCCGACTCGCCGATGCGTTCCGGAATTCCCTGACGTTTCGGGTGATCGAGCTTCCGGCGGGAGAACAGCCGGAAAAAGCGCTTCTGGAGAACCGGGCGCGGGCAGCGGTGATCATTCCTCAAAAATTTGAACGCGACCTTTCCCGTGGCGTAGTGGCCGAAACGCAAATACTTGTTGACGCCAGCGACGCGAACACCGCTAACGTGATGCGCGGCTCCGCGAACGGTGTTGTGAAGAACTTCTCGCTTTCGCTCTTGGAAAGAAAACCGATTCTGCCGATCAAGGCGGAGACGCGGCTTTGGTTCAATCCGGGCAGGGAGTCGCGGGAATACATCGTCCCGAGCATGCTCGCCGTCGGACTCGCCCTGTTCCCTCCTCTGCTAGCGGCGCTGGCAATGTCGCGCGAGGGCGAGCAAAAGACGATCCTGCAGGTCTATGTATCGAGCATTTCGGCAAGTGAATACCTGCTCGGGAAGATACTCGCATACCTGGCGATCGCGCTCGTCGAGTGGTTTCTGTGCCTGATACTGGCGTATTTCCTGTGGGGACTCGGAGTGCGTGGGGATCCTACGCCTCTGATCGTATGCACCGTGATCTATCTCGCCACGAACGTATGTTTCGGGACGATGGTCGGAGTCGCGATCCCCAATCAGGCCGCAGCGATCCAGGCGGTTCAGATCGTGGGATTCCTGTTGTCTTACCTTCTCTCGGGCGCGATCTTTCCGATCTCCAACATTCCGCCCGCGATCCGCTGGATCTCGAACCTGATACCCGCCCGGTATTACATCGATGTCGTGCGCGATACCCTTGTTCGGGGAAGCGGCTGGGACGGCCTGATCGCGGTCCCGTTCGCACTTTCCGCGATCGGTCTGTTCTTTTTCACCGTCGCCTGGCTAAAGACCAGGAAGATGCAGATCAACGCCTGAACGCTATGAACGACCTATCGCTATGGTTCGCGCTCTTCCTGAAGGAGTTACGGCAGATCGGCCGGAACCGCAGGCTGATCGTGATGCTCGTCATTCCTCCGACGATCAACATAGTCCTGTTCGGTTTCGCGCTGAACCCGACAGTCAGCGATCTTAAGCTCGGTGTTCTGGACGAGAGCAAGTCCGCGGAAAGCCGCGAACTCATATCGGCGATGACTGAAAGCCTGGCGTTCAAGGTCGCGAAATACTATTCCTCGAACGCGGAGATCTCGAACGATGTAGGCGCGGGCGATCTGAACGCAGCGCTGATAATTCCGTCTGATTTCGCGAAAAAAAGGGCGCGTGGCGAGACCGCGAAGGTGCAGCTGATCGTGGACGGCGTCGATTCGAACACCGCGACGATCGCCTCGGGCTACGCCTCGCGGATCATCGAAGCGCTAAACGAAAAGATCATGTCCGGCAAACCGCCCGGCGGGGTATCGATCGCCGCGGTTAACGCTCCGGCGCCAAAGAAACAGCCTCGGGTCGAGGCGCGGGTCGCGCTCTTGTACAACACGGGACTTCAAACCTCCTGGTTCATCGTCACCGGCCTGATCGGGGCGCTTCTGGTTCTTCAGGGATCGATCGTTTCCGCCGCCTCGATGGTGCGTGAGAAAGAGGTCGGCACCATCGAACAACTCCTGATGACTCCTGCGGAAGCGGGTCAGATCATCACCGCGAAGATCGCCCCTATATTCCTTTTGCTGACTTTCGACATAGCGTTATCGCTGACGGTGGCGAGGCTCGTGTTCGGCGTCCCGGTCCGCGGAAGCATCCTTCTGTTCTTCTTCTCGGGCTCGCTGTGCGTGCTGTCCGGTATCGGGATCGGCACTCTCATAGCGACGTTCACAAGTTCGCAGCAGCAGGCACAACTGATGAGCTTTTTCATCAATCCTCCGCTCGTGCTTCTGTCGGGTGCGACGACGCCGATCGAGGCGATGCCAGCGTGGCTCCAGCCGGTCACGTTACTGAATCCGGTCCGGCATTTCGCGGCTATTTCAAGGGGCATTCTGCTGAAAGGCACCGGGATCGAGATACTCTATCCCAACCTGCTTGCGCTGATCGGTTTCTGCATTCTTCTCGTGAGTATCAGCGCGTGGCAGTTCCGCAAGCAGTTGAGATAACACCTCAATTTCCCGGACCTTCTCACAACATACGGCGGGGTATTCTCCTCATTCCGTTGCAAAATTGCCAACGGAGGTGTTTCTCTACCAAAGAACTTCTACGGCCGGCGCTTCCGGTTAGCGAAGGAGAACTGAGGGATACTTATGAGACTGACAGTTGCGTTCGCGGTCTTGCTGTTGATCACGACAGGCGTCGCGTTCGCGCAAGAGAAGAATTATACGGAAGAGTGGAAGGATTTCGGGACGAAGCTGATACGTAAAGAGAAATCGTTTCAGAAGGCCGGGCCCCTGAATGAAACGCGTTTTGGCTTTGAACCCGCTGAATTCGAGTCCGAAGGGATGAAGCTCAAGGCGCTTTTGAACAAGTCGGCTGTGCAAGGATCCGCGAAGGCTCCTGCCGTGGTTTTTCTGCACGGCGGATTTGCGTTGACCTATGGCCAGCTTGAATACGCGAAAGCTTTTGCAGACGCTGGTTTCGTGGTCCTTGCGCCATCGTGGCGCGGCGAGAATGACAATCCCGGCTACTTCGAGCTTTTCTTCGGCGAGGTAAGGGACGCAAAGGCGGCGGTCAGGTGGCTGGCGGAGAAGGATTATGTTGATCCGAAAAGGATCTATGCTTTCGGATGGAGCGTCGGAGGCGGTATATCGATGAACCTGAGCCTTCACGACGATCTGCCTTTGAAACTGACCGGCAGCAGCGCAGGCGTTTACGACCTTGACCTGATAAAGTCCTGGGCGACCGAGGACGATTACATCAAGTTCCCGTACGACTACAAGAACGAGCGCGAAAACTATTTCCGCCTGCCCGTTTACAACCTCACGAAGATGGTGAGGCCTCATATCACGTACATTGGAAAAGAGGACGGGTTCGCCGAGGCAAGTTCCTTGATCGACGGCCTATTCAAACCCGGAGAGACGAAACTGAAGCTGATCGGATTGGAGGGAGACCATGAGTCAAGTCTTCCGGCCGCGATCGCGAGGTTCATAAACGCGATCGGACAGCTCGAAAAGGCGGACTGAGATCCGAGGGATCTCAGATCACTGCCGGCGGAATTCAATATGAAACTCAAACTGACGTTGATCACGATCGTTTTGTCGGCGTACACCGTTCTTGGTGCGGGCGGACCCGCGCAGCGGACGGGCGACTGTTCCTTCCTCAAAGGTTTTAAGGATACGGCAAGGCTGAAATGCGGCACACTCGAAGTACCCGAGGACCACGACAACCCGAAAGGCAGGAAGATCAAGATCTCCTACGTGATCGTGAATGCAAAGGGCGAAAACCCGAAACCCGATCCTGTTATTTACTTTTCCGGCGGTCCGGGCGGCGGAAGCATTGGCCCGGGACTCGTGGGCTTTCTCGGCAACAGCGTGCTGGGCGAAACGCGGGACATCATCATCTTCGATCAGAGAGGCATTCAGTTCTCCAGCGCTCTGCCGGACATCGGCAAGGCGGTGTTTGACGCGATGGCGGCCGATACGGATATGTCGGGAGAAAGGAAGCTGATCTCGAAGGTGCTGAAGGAATACAGGGCGAAAGCGGACGCGGAGGGAATCGACCTGGGAGACTACAACTCCATCCAGAACGCCCGCGATGTCGGTGTGATGATGGAGAAACTGGGTTACGCCAAGTACGACCTATACGGAGTTTCATACGGGACGCGCCTTGCCCGGCTCCTTGTGGATCTTTATCCGGAAAGGATCAATTCGGTCACCTTCGAATCGCCCAATCTGATGACCGACGATTTTCTGGTCGACCGGATGAAGAGCTTCTCTTCATCGGCAGAAAAGGTGTTCGCCGCCTGTGAGGCGGACAAGACCTGCGCGACAAAGCATCCGGGACTCCGCGATGAGTACGTGAAAGTGGTCGATTCGCTAAAGAAGCGGTCGCTCGCGGTCCCCCTGGACGGCATCGTTTTCCACAT
>JAHEEZ010000251.1 GCA_024640445.1 Acidobacteriota bacterium
GCCGGTCAGGGCGCGTTCGCGGAATTGAGTTTCAGAAGGCAAGGGCTCGCAGTTTCGTTGGTCTTCATAGGCTTCCTCGCCGTACTTGTGTTTCTGAAGATCAGGCAGATAGAGGGCCGCGACAACTCCGAATGAGAGTTTCCAGTAGTATTTTCGAATCAATTTACAAGCAGAATTTGCGCGCATGTCTGAATGCGCGCCAAGGTGGATTTTAAAGATGGAATCAATGAAAACAGCAACAAATAACGTTTGGAGTTACCTTTTCGAAGAATTTGAACAGCCTAAGAGCGAACACGGGAAGATGCTACTCGGCGGAAAAGGCGCCGCTCTTTCCCACATGACCGAGATCGGTCTTCCGGTACCACCGGGATTCATCGTTACTACGGAATGCTGTAACGCCTACCACGCCAATCACAACATATTTCCCCAGGGACTCTGGGAAGAGGTCCGGGACAAACTTTCGATTGTGGAAGGAAAACTAGGCAAGACGTTTGGTGACGCGGCGAATCCGCTGCTTGTTTCCGTTCGCTCCGGTTCGCCGTTCTCCATGCCCGGGATGATGGACACCATCCTCAACCTGGGACTTAATGACGCGACCGTTTCCGGCCTGGCAGCTCACACGGGAAATGAACGGTTCGCGTGGGACTCGTACCGCAGATTCATAGGCCTGTTCGGCCAGATCGTGCTCGACGTCGAGCACGAGCGTTTTGAGAGAGTGCTTGACCGGTTCAAGCACGGCGTGAAGACCGACGCGGATCTGACCGTAGATGAACTGAAGGAAATTGTGGTCGTCTTCAAGCGGATCATCGCGGCGGACGGCAAGCAGGAATTTCCTGAGGATGTCGAGGAACAGCTGAAGATGGCGATTGCCGCCGTTTTTGATTCCTGGATGGGAAGAAGGGCAGTTGATTATCGGCGGGTTAACAAGATTCCCGGCGACCTTGGCACTGCGGTAAACGTTCAGGCAATGGTCTTCGGAAATCTGGGAGACACAAGCGGCACCGGCGTCTGCTTCACCCGTAATCCTTCTACCGGCGAAAAAGTGCTTTACGGCGAATATCTTCTCAACGCGCAGGGCGAGGATGTCGTAGCCGGTATAAGGACGCCTAACCCGATCTCAAAGCTGAAGAAACAGATGCCCGACATCTATGAAGAACTCTCGGCTATAACGGACCGGCTTGAGAAAAATTATCACGAGATGCAGGACATCGAGTTCACCATCGAACGCGGAAGACTGTTCATTCTACAGACCAGGGGGGGCAAGCGGACCGGAGCCGCGGCGGTCAAGATCGCGGTGGCGATGGTCAAAGAGGGCCTGATAGACAAAGAGACGGCTCTGCGAAGGATCTCTCCTCAGCAGCTTGATCAGCTTCTTCACCCGATGATAGACCCAAGCGTGAACCTGGTCGTTCTTGCCAAGGGTCTTCCCGCAAGCCCGGGAGCTGCCCACGGAAAGGTCATTTTCTCGCCTGACGAGGCTGAAGAACTCGCCAAGCAGGGAGAGGAAGTGGTGCTCGTGAGACGCGAAACGAGTCCGGACGATTTCCACGGAATGGTCGAAGCAAAAGCGATTTTGACCGAACGCGGCGGAATGACAAGCCACGCGGCGGTCGTTGCACGCGGTATGGGAAAACCGTGCGTTGCCGGAGCGACGGATCTGAATATCAATTATGCCCACAACGAGTTCACGACCAACGGCGAGACAGTTACAAAAGGGGAGTGGATCACCGTCGATGGGACGACCGGCCGCGTCTTCCGCGGAAAAGCGCCTACGATCCAGCCGCAGCTTGACGAGAATTTCGAACTACTTATGAGCTGGGCGGACGCGGTCCGCAGGCTCGACGTTTGGGCAAACGCCGATACCGGGCACGATTCCGAGGTCGCTCTCGGTTACGGGGCGAAGGGCATCGGTCTCTGCAGAACAGAGCACATGTTCTTTAATGAGGAACGTCTGGAAGTGATGAGGGAGATGATCCTCGCGACGGGGCTTGGAGAACGTCAACGGGCTTTGGCGAAACTGCTTCCATATCAACGACGCGATTTTGTCGAGATCTTCAAGGCAATGAACGGACTGCCGGTCACCATCAGGCTCCTCGATCCGCCTCTTCACGAGTTCCTGCCGAGCAAGGTCGAACTTATGGACGAGCTGACGGACATGAAGTTTAGCGCGCGACGGGCGAGTCCGAAAGAAATGAATTATCTTCTCGACGATCTTTCCGATAAGCGAAGACTTTTGCGCCGGATCGACCAGCTGACCGAGACGAATCCTATGCTCGGCCTGCGCGGATGCCGGCTCGGCATTCTGTCGCCCGAGGTGACGAAGATGCAGGTGCGGGCGATATTCGAGGCAGCGTGCGAGGTAAAGGGTGACGGTATCGAGGTCGTGCCCGAGGTGATGATCCCTCTCGTTTCGACCGCGGAGGAATTCGTGAACCAGGCCCGGATCGTCAGGCAGGTTGCCGATCAGGTGATAAACGAAAACGGGCAGGAGCTTGAATATCACGTGGGAACAATGATCGAACTGCCGAGAGCTGCGCTGGTAGCCGACCAGATTGCCGCCGAGGCGGATTTCTTCTCGTTCGGTACGAATGATCTGACCCAAACGACTCTTGGACTGAGCCGTGACGATTCGGGCAGGTTCCTCCCGCACTACGTCGAACAGAAGATCTATCCGGAAGATCCGTTCCAGACAATCGACCGCGAGGGAGTTGGATTTCTGGTCGCACTTGCGGTAGAGAAGGGACGCGCTGCGAATCCGAATCTGAAGATAGGCGTCTGCGGTGAACACGGAGGAGATCCGAGTTCGATCGAGTTCTTTAATACTCTCGACATCGACTACGTGAGCTGTTCGCCGTTCCGTGTCCCGATCGCGAGGTTGGCGGCTGCCAGGGCGATGATCAGTGACGCAGGCGAGTCGGGGGTCTGAGGAGACAGGAGACAGGAGACAGCGTACGACACACTTCAGTTTGTCGATCTCTACATGAAAGAGACCGGAGACGATAGAACGGGTGCACAGATGTGAAACTGTGGCACCCGTTGTTGTTCTTTCGTTCACTGTCCCACCCATAAATGGGTGGGCTAAACAAAATGGGTGGGCTAAACAACTCACCGTTCACAGAAGAGCGGGCAAGCCCGCCGCTAAACGGCTCACCGCTCACCGGAAGCCTTGGCACTTCCACCCTGGATCTTCACTGAATCCACAAGATCCCAGAACTTCCGTTCAAAGGAAAGGTGCTCGCGATTGGTGTCTCCGCCCAGGGTGATTCGCAAGGCGTCGTCAGAAGTCTCTTCAACAACGATCCAGATCCGTTTGTGTGAAAAAAAGAAGACCGCAGCGAGTGAAAGGACTAGCAAGAAGAAGCCGGTGTACAGAACTGCGGTTCCCGGATCGTGCTGAACAAACAGTATGTGTGTCTCCGATACCCGTTCAAAATCCATCAGCCGCATATCCAACCCCTCGAAAGCGTTCAGCGATGATTCGGCGGACTTCCTGTTCTTGCGAAAGACATATGCTGTCCGCTTGGACCCGTCCGGCGATGTAACCTCTATGATCGCTGCAGGATTCTGAAACGATGTGGAGTTCTCGTCCCCGGTTCGTTCATCAGGATTCAGATTTGCCCGAAAGTCGATGAACCGCAACCTGGTCCCATCCGATAGGGTCGCCGAGCCGTTCTGTCTAAGCGAGATGTCCCGGGCATTTCCGCCTTGCTGAACAACTTGTATAAGAACACTCCTGGCCTTTCCTATCGGCAAGTATGTGGAATGGAAGAATCTGTATCCACGAAAGTCGAAGGGCCGGTTCAGCCGTACAACGGCTTCTGTCTTGCCGGACCCGTCGCTTATCTCCAGACGGGTTACCCAATCGAGCGAATTACTAATCTCGATAGAACCTCTAGGGTCCTTTAGCCTTTGTTCCAGGTCGGTGCAATGAACCGAAAACGGAAGCTTGCGCTTGATCAGGCCGGGCCGTCCGTCCCTGTACACAGTGCTAATGATCTCGTCGGTAGTTTGTCCGCGGCTGAGGGACATTTCACCGGTGAAGCCGAAAAGGGAACTCAGGAGTCCGCCTAGCAGTATGGTCAGAAGCGCAACGTGCACGGGATAAGCGCCGAGTCGGTTCCACGCGCCCTTTTCCGCATAGAAAATAGTGCGCCCCTCGTTTTCGGTGACCGTGAACTTGCGAAATCCCGCGCTTCTGCAGGATCGCGATATCCTTTCGCCTGCCGCGCCTCGCGTTTCGTTTAGATCAAACGCGGCGTGGATGTCCCGGCCCTTTACCCACTCGGAGGAAGGCGCATGGTTGCGGTTCGTGATAAACCGCAGGGTCTTAGGAAAACGCTCTATCGAAGCGCACAGGATGTTCAACGAAAGAAAAGCGAGGAGAGCATAGAAATACCAGGTGTGATAAATGTCGAAGAATCCCAGCACGCTGAACAGGGCTCGTTGAAATGGTCCCAGTTCTGCGAAATATGAATCGAACCCCGGAACGTTGTGCTGCCTTATCACCATGCCCAGAAAACTGGTCACGACGATCAGGATCAACAATACGATTCCGAATCTGACGGAGCCTGCCGTTTCAATGATTCTTGAAACAAGTGAAGATTCTTTGCGGCCTTTGTCTGAATTTACCAAAGTTTCTCGTATTCGCAGGTCTTTACATCCCGCCTCTATTTACGCCTGTGCGGATAAGGTCTGAACTCCGAATATCATAGCGGGTCTCAAGGGTTCATAGCCAATCCTCCGCAATTCGATTGAACGGCAAACGGATCCGATCCGGACGCTGGTCCTGACAGCGAAAGAAAAGCGCGCCGTATTCGCAGCGCGCTTTTCAGACGGGGAAATCCAAGCCACTAATGTCCGGCTGTGAACAATGTGACAAAGATCGCGATCACCAGGAACAGGCCGGTGAAATATGCCACGAAGCCGAAGATCCTCGCAAATACGCGGAATCTGAGCGACGGCGGAGGAACTAAAATCGAGTCCAGTTCTCCGGCTTCAACCAGGCGATCGTATTCAACCCTGCGTTCTTCCTTGAACCATGAGAGCCTGACCTTTCCGGTGAACATCACTATATCCATAGGGAAGTTCTCAGGTCTAAGGTGGTTGTGG
>JAHEEZ010000252.1 GCA_024640445.1 Acidobacteriota bacterium
AACTACGCGAACTCTGCGAACGTCTACGACAGCCTCGGCGAGGCCTACGAGAAGAACGGACAAAGAAGCAAAGCGGCTGAAAACTACAGAAGGGCCGTGGAACTTGCGAGAGCCGCGGGAGACACCAGATCAGAGGCGATCTTCAAGGGGCGTCTCGAGCGCCTGGAAAACGATTGAAGATCGGCTGATTCTGCGAACTTGATCTGATCCGCTACAAGCACGGCCTACGCTTCCCCTGCCACACACTTGAGGACTTTTCGTATCTGCTTCGTATGCGCGTCCAGATGCGCGATCCCCATTTCGACAACCTGCGGAGCGTTTATCGGTCCGGCGACCGGATGCTTAAAGACGGCTTCGTTCAATTGCGCCGGGTCGCATTCTTCGATATATCGTCGGAGCCAGTCCTGGCTCTCATCCCACCGGGAACGAAGATCCGACAGATCGCCGCCGCCCTTGGGGATCATCGTTCTTGAAGGCACTTTCACCCTGATGCGTCCCAGGACGAGCATCACGACCTTGAGCATCAGTTTGTTCTTAAAGGTCCGGTCATATCTTTTCATCTCCGCCGGTTCAGGCAGGCCCATCAGGACTTCCCTTTCCGCGACGACCAAATGCTCAACGATCTCGATCACTGACCAACCGGTCTCTCCTGGTGCGGCAGCAAGAACCCCCGGATCGAAACCCGCAAGTTCGTTGAGAAGCGAATTCCGCCTGGATTCGAACTCCTTTACCTTCTCAGCGATCTCAGTATTCATCTTCACCGGGTTAGGTCAGATCTGATCCAGAAAGCTCTCGCCAGCTGTGATGGTAAATCCAAAATTCTCTGCTATTGTCTGGCCGATGTCCGCGAGGGAGCCGCGGGTCCCAAGGTCAACGCCCTGTTTCGCGTTCTTACCGAAAACAAGTAGAAGCGCGTACTCGCGAGTGTGGTCCGTTCCGCGGAAGGTGGGATCATTTCCATGGTCAGCGGTGATGATCAAGAGGTCGTCATCCTTCATCGCAGCTTCGATCTCCGGAAGCCGCGAATCGAAATACTCGAGGGCCTTCGCGTAGCCTTCCACATCACGGCGATGGCCGTAGAGCATGTCAAAGTCAACGAGATTGGAAAAGATGAGTCCGGATGAATCCTCTCCCAAGGCCTCGATCGTCCGATCGATCGACTGAGCATTGTTCTTTGCTGTCAGGTCCTTCGTCACACCAACCGAGTCGTAAATGGAGGCTATCTTCCCTATGGCGACAACGTCGAGACCTCTCGCCGAAAGTTCGGGCAAAAGATTTCCCTCCGGCGGAGGAACGGCGTAATCGTGCCGGTTCTCTGTACGTTTGAAGTCAGCGGAACCATTGCCGACGAACGGTCTGGCGATAACCCGCCCTACACGATGCTTACCATCCAGGAGGCCTCTCGCGGTTTCGCATATTTCATACTGCCGTTCGATCGGGATGACGCCCTCGTGCGCCGCGATCTGGAATACGGAATCCGCCGACGTGTAAACGATCGGCTTTCCCGTTCGGACGTGTTCTTCGCCAAGTTCCTTTATGATCTCGGTGCCGGAAGCGGTGACGTTCCCCAGAATGCCCGGCACTCCGGTTCGGCCTATGAATTCACTGATGACATCGTCAGGGAACCCCTTCGGATAAGTGGGGAAAGCTTTCTCAAGCACAATGCCTGCCATCTCCCAGTGACCCGTGGTGGTGTCCTTTCCATTTGACCTAAGGGCGCACTTGCCATAGCAGCCATTCGGATGATCGGCACGCTCAAAGTTATTGAATTGCTTTATGTTGCCGAGACCGAGCGCGCCAAGATTCGGCAACTCGACGCGTCTGGAGGCAAGCACGTGCCCCAGCGTGTCCGATCCGGAATCGCCCCATGCGGCGGCATCCGGCATTTCACCGACGCCAACGCTATCCAGGACCATCAAATTGATTCGCCCAAATTTCATGCCTTAATCCTTCGGGGCGTTGTACCCCTCCCTCGCCCTTACCGCGGCGCCGGATGGTAGACCCTTGAGCCTGACCTTGATCTTCCGGTAACCCCCGTCGTGTCTTTCATTTGAGGAGTAGTACCCAAGCGTGTAACTTGTCCCTATTTCCTCTGCCACCTCCGCGAAAGCCCTCGATGCCTCGCGCAGGTCAGCGGCGGGAAATACTTTGCCTCCGGAACTGCCCGCGAGCTCCTGCATCTCGGATTCCGCCAGCTCGTACAGCTTCTTGCTGATATCCAGCCGCGCAAAATCTCTTATTCTGCAAAAATCGAATTCCTTTTCCATCTTCGCGTTTTCCGGAAAGAGTCCGTAATAACGCCGGATCTGTTCAGGAGAAAATTTTGTGGCGGTTGAGCAATCACCCAGGAGATTCTCTTCAAAGGCGTCCCGCGTGTCGATCATTATGAAAAATGCGGCTACGCCCGATGCCATCAGCTTCTTTTTCGCTCTTTCGTAGTTCCAGAAACTGGTCGAATCCACCCCGTCAGTAAGTGCCACCAAAGCCCGGCGCCCGCGAAAAGCTCCTTCAGCAGGCTTTTCGAATATCTCTTCGGCGACCATCAAGAGGCTGTCGTAAAATGGGGTGCCGTTGCTCTTGCCAACATCAGAAAGCGCATCCGAAAGCAGATTCCGGTCAGAGGTCAGCGGAGACACGATCTCGCTGAAGACCTCGACCCTGCGACCGTCTGTCCTTTGATCGTAAGCCACAATCGCCACACGGTCGCCGGCCCTCAAAGATCTGATGAACAGATCGGCGGCCCTTACGATCAATTGCAGGTCCGCCCTGGTGGAGCCTGAAGTATCGAGAAGGAGCGCTACCTCGAACGGGGATTCAGTCGTCGAAAAACTGGCTATTTCCTGCGGCTTTCCGTCTTCAAGGACCTCGAAATTAGAACTCTTGAGGCCGACAATGGGCTTACCGGATTGATCAGTGACGATAACCGGCACGTCAACAAGCTGGGTCTCGATCTTCAAGACCTCGTCGGCGGGCGGAGGGGGAGTGTCGACTTGCGGCAACGCAGTAATGGCGGCCGCGACAAGCAGGAACGTGGCAATAATTAAGGAGCGAAAGTGCATCGGGTTCGAATTTTAGCGAACCACAATAATAGCAGATATTCGGCCATCGGGAACAGGTTGCCGTTTCCATTGTGTTCGGTACCCAAGCAAATTGCCGACCTCGGCAGGCCGAAGGATCTTCAGTTCAGATCGTCTTCAAGATGAACCTGAACTCTTCATCTTGAAAGCGATCCCTCGATCGATATTGTTACTTTCCTGAGCTCTTTCTTGCCACATCTAGAATTTAATGCAACGGGAAATCCCCGCATACAGAATCTCAGAGACTTCGCTGATTCGACTGTTGCCAATTTCTGGTCTGGTTGAAAACGATCTCGGCTGAGAAACTGAATCAGGAAATATCCGACCTAGAATACTCGAAGTCCCGCGACTCCCTGGCCTCGACTTTTTCAAACGACAGGAACAATGTGAACTAGTCTGAAAATTGGGTAAGACCATTTCACGTGAAATTTGCAATTTACTTCATGTGCGCTTACAAATGAGGTACAGTAGATATCAAAGCAAAAATTCGTAGGGTTCGGAAACGCCTTCAAGGAGACTAGTTCAAGTTGCCCTTAAGGCGTCGCCCTTCATGGAGCGGGAAACGGGAGTAGAATCTTGTAGCACCGATGAAGTGTCGAACAATCTTGTCGTTGTATCTGACGTACGCTTTAGAATTCGGAGATTAGATCATCTTTTTTAGAAGCATTGAGGAGGGAGAAGAATGCATATTTCGAGACCAAAAGTGAGTGTCGTTGCATACTGTATAGCGGTTCTAATGTTTGCATCGATTTGTTTATGGTTTGGTGGATCGTTCGGTTCGGTTGAGGCTAAGTCGGCAAGTCGGGCGAATCTCACTGGAACCACTTTTCCCGGAACAAGTACCGGTCCAATTCCGGATAACAGCTGCGGTACCAATGATCGCATCATAAATGTTCCGGTAACTGGAACGAATGGTGCTTTGACGAATGTTGATGTAAATATCACTTTTAGTCCTGCGCACACTTGGGTCGGAGATCTGGATATGGAACTTGTTTCTCCGGACGGCACCAGACACTGGATCCAGTCGTGGACGGGAGGAAATGGAGATGCGGGCGATCAATCTGACGCCGCCGGGCCATATACATTTAGTGACAACGCTCCGAATACGCCGACCTGGTGGGCTGCAGCAGCCGCTACAGGGAACTCGTCCCCGATTCCGGCGGGATCCTACCGAACACAAGCCCCGGGGCCTTCTGCCACCGAGCCGCCGCTTACGGTGATGACCGCGGCGTTTTCGGGAATTCCGTCGGTTAACGGAACCTGGCAGATAGTCATTGGTGACTGCGCCAGTGGAGATACGGGTTCGGTTTCAGCAGCGAGCCTGACGATCGAGACGGCCGCGGCTCCGAGCGGTCCCACAGACAATGACTTTGACGGTGATGGAACCACTGACTTCAACATCGTTCGCGATGTAACCCCCGCATTGCAAGGCACATCGCCGATGCTGCAGGCCGGAAGTGTGCGCGAGAGAATGAGGATCCAGGCTGAAATGTCCGGCAAGGGACGCACAGGCGGAGAGAACCTCGGAAATGACCCGGGTACAAACATACTTTGGGCAACTAGCAACAGTGGCGGCGGATCGGCGCTCTCGTTATTCGGCGAGCCCCAAACCGACTTCCTGGTTCCCGCGGACTTTGACGGGGATGGAAGGGCGGACATCGCGGTTTGGCGCGGCCTGGGTGCCAGCGGACCGGGAGGCGCTTTCTTCTACATCTTCGAAAGTAACACAAGTACGCTAAGGACTGTGGATTTCGGCGTCGAGTTCGATAATCCTACGGTTTCAGGAGACTATGACGCCGACGGTAAAGCCGATCCGGCAGTCTTCCGATGCCCCGCGGTTGCCGGCCAGTGTAACTTCTACTACCTCGGAAGCAACAACAACCCGGGTGGAAACATTTCGGCTGTTGCCTGGGGTAATGGCACCTCGCAAACGGTATTCCCGGCTCCCGGCGATTACGACGGAGACGGGAAGTACGACTTCAACGTTCAGATCACGGATCC
>JAHEEZ010000253.1 GCA_024640445.1 Acidobacteriota bacterium
CGCCAGATCTGGCGTAAATCACCGCCATCTGGGTCTCGTAGACCGGATTGTAGCCTTCTTCATCAAACGAAAATGCCAGCTTCTCAAGTTTTATCGCCTCGTCATATCTCCCAAGCCGGGTCAGAATTAGCGACTTTCCGTGAATCGTCGCGTGGTCTTTCGGATTCAGTTGCAGTGCATCGTCAGCTATCTTTAGGGCCTCGTCGTAGCGACGGGCCACCAGCAACAGGTGGGCTCGTAAGCCCCCACCGATGTCAAGCGGTGCAAGTCTCTTAGCTTCCTCCAGCTGATCGGACGCCTCCTCGAATCGTCTAAGAGAAGTAAGCAGCCTCGCGTAATAGTGCCGAGCGAATACGTAGTTAGGGTTGTTACTGATCGCCGCTTTCAGCTGCCTCTCAGCATCGACAAAATCAAGGTGGTAGAATCTGAGAACTGCGAGGGACGTTCGGATTTCGGCAAGATCGGGATCGATTTTGACAGCTCGTTCGATCGCATCCTTTGCACGTGCCCTGAGTTCCAGATATCTCTGCCTGTCGCGCACGCCTTCCGGCGTCGGCGACTGCCAGAGGTAAAGGTCCGCTAGGCCGCTCCACGCCAACGCGTAGTTCGGATCGATTCTCAGCGCTTCACGATAAAATTCCTCCGATCTCTTCAGGTCCGCAAAATTTCGTCGGTTGCCCAGCGCTCGGCCCATCAGGTACGCTCGGTTTGCCTCGGGACTCACCGTGAAGGATTTCACGATCCTTTTGACCTTTTCAGCGTCCGTGTCGGGCCTCAGAATGCTGAGAAGTTCTTTTGCCACGTCGCGATCGATCAGTGTGGCATCTTGAGGACTTCGACGAAACCGACGGCTCCAGATAATTGTTTCATTTCGAGCATCGACGAATTCGAACACCATCGAGATGGCCTCCTTGTCGCGTACGATCCGTCCATAAAGGATCGATTCAACGCTGACCTCTGAAGCGATCTGCTTTGGTTGGATCTCCCTTCCCCTGTATCTGGAGACTACGCTGTCCGGCCTGACCAGCAGACCCGGAAACTGAGAAACTCGTGACTGAATGCTGTCGTGAAGTCCCCGCGCGATCATCTCGATCTCCGGGTCGCTGTCGGCAGTTGAGAACGGCACGACCGCTATTGACGAGATCAAGGTCGGATTGTAAGAAGTTGCGGGGCGATCGAAATACGAAAGCCCGAACGCAAAGAAAATTGACGCCACGATAATGGCGGTAAGGACGGTCGCACGAACCCACCAGTATCCGTTGTTCTTGGCAACGTCATTTGCGTCTGATACGGCTTGATCAACTAGTTCGACAGGTACTATTAGGCGATATCCCCGCTTGGGGATGGTTTCGATCGCGTCTTTCAAACCGCCTTCATTCCCAAGTATTTTGCGCAGAAGGGAGATGTTCTTCGTCAGGTTGGTCTCCTCAACGAAAGAGCCTTGCCAAACTTCTTCAAAGAAAACTTCCTTTTCGACAACATGTCCGGCGTGCTCAACAAGGATTCGCAGGGTGTCGAAGACCTTTGGCGTAATAGGGACAATTCCTTCCGAGGACACGAGTATATGTTCTGTCGGATCAAGCAGAAAAGGACCGAACGAGAACCTTAAATTTCGCACCCTGGCCAAGGTACTGTACCTCCCGAAAAAGCAAAATTCACAAAAATTCCATGTTTCTGAAAGGACTTCCCATAGATCGTTAGGTTAGTTTCGACGGCAAAGATGACCCAATAAGCTTCTGCGGCAGCTTCAAACTAACGTCATGCGTTGCGCCGGCACAGTATATTCGCGGAGTTCGTGCCTGGGCAAGAAAAATCGAAATGCCGCCAATCGAGATAGGAGAAACAAAATGAATAGATTCCTGTTGGTCCTGGGAGTTCTTACACTACTTCTTACTTCTGCATATGGGCAAAAACTGTCGCCTCGAGAGAGTCTGGCGGGAGGTTCGCCGGTGTATTCACCAAAAGCCAGACCTTACGGTCAGAGCCAGGCGCAATGGCTTGAAGGAATTTGGCGGTGGACGACTGCCGTGACCGCTGACCGAAGTCCGCACCTGGACCCAGACGGAAGATTTTGCCACGAGGGTCAGTCTGGTCCTGTGTTCTACCTAAGTTCCGTGTTTATACCGCCCGGAGGGGACTACATTAGGTCCTGCACGATACCTTCAAATGTTGCGATCTTTTTGCCAGTTACAGCAACTTTCTGTTCTCCCTTCACAGACGGTACGGCGAATCCGGAGGAATCAGAGCAGTGTGCGCGAGCATTCACAGATGCCGCGATCGACATAGCGGTCGATATTGACGGCGTGCCGATCGATTGGCAAGCGTTCAGGGCAACCACGGGCCCTTTCGACATTGAAGTCACAGCGAACAGCGTTTTCGGAAATGCGGATCCCTTCATAATTGAGGATGCGGTCGCTGACGGATACAGCATCATGTTGCCTCCTTTGTCTGTTGGAATGCATACGCTTCACGTTCACGGAAACAACAGTATCCCGGTCGTGAATTTCCCATGGGATGTGACTTTTCTTCTGACCGTGGAGCCCGCAAAAGGAGCGCCGGGAATGGAAATGCTCAGGCAAAAAATGAAGATCGCCTACTAGGTGATTACATTGGCGACCGGCGGGCCTGATCTGGATTCGCTCGGATCGGGCCTTCCGGAGCGATGCAAGGTGCCGCTCCGAACGGGCAGGCAAACCTGCCCGCGGTCCAGTCGAATACACGACCTTTCTCACGCTTGGCGGCCCATTATCGGGCGAGGACGAGCCTCGCCCCTACTTGCGACCCAGCTCCGCCTCCGCGGCGATATACCCGAAGCTCGACCACTCGTTCGTTTCGAGGATCTTGCGGTAGATCGTTTCCGCTTTATCCTTGTCGCCGTACATGAGGAAGTAGGTCCCTATTCCGTAGCCCATCGTCGCGTTCTGCAGTTTGTCTGAGCTGTCCCGGATCTCAGTCAGAAGCGTCTCCGGTCTTGTCTTATCCGCGTAGAGATTCAGGAGCTTGTAGTAAGTGTCGTTCTCGATGATCTCAAGACCGTCTTTGACCGAAGCCAACACCTCTTTCGCCTTCGCCTTTTTCCCCAGCCTCATCAGCGTAAGGTAGCGCCAGTTCTCGGTCGCAACGAACATATCCGGGTTCTTCGAGACCTTCAGACATTCTTCGTACGCAGTTAATGCATTCTTAAAATTGCCCTTAAGATAATAGGCAAGGCCAAGGTGGTAAAAGATGTTCGACTGCAGGGTTGAGGTGGGGATGTTCTTCGCGTTCGGCAATCCGTCCGGCTCGACCTGATCCGGTTTGCCATCGACCAACGCCGCCGCCTTCTCAAGATCGGCGATCGCATCGTCGAAACAGCGGAGCGTTAAATATCGGTGGCCCCTGTGGCGAAGGAACCGCGCGTCGTTTGGAAACTTGTCCGCGCCGGCGGTGAAGATCCGGATCGCCTCTTTGTACTGTCCCAGATACGCGGTGCGGCGGCCGACCCAGATAATGTTTTCGGCGTTTGTTGGATCCTTCATCAGATCCATCTCGGCGCCGCGCAGCTTTTCCTGATAGTTCTTCTCGGTGTCCTTCGTCATTTCGGTACTGACGACATTCGCACTTTCGGAACAGGCTGAATAGGGATAGGCAGAAGGAACAAAAACGAAGACGGCCGCGAGGGCAAACAGGAAGTATTTCATAATTGCAGATAATAACCCCGCGGGACCATAGGGCAAACCGGCAGCCAAGTTTTCAGCCCTTCGCCCTTTCCTTGGCAAGAAGACGTTCCTTGCGCTCTCTCCCCCACCGGTATCCGCTCGTTTCGCCGTTGCTCTTCACGACTCGATGGCAGGGGATTACCAATGCCACCCTGTTTGCCGCGCAAGCTCCGGCGACCGCGCGAACCGATTTTTCGTTGCCAAGCCTCTTCGCGATCTCAGCATACGAGACCGTTTCACCGTATGGGATCTCGCGAAGCGCTTCCCAAACCTTCAGCTGGAAAGCCGTCGCCTGAAGGTCCAAAGGAAGTACGAGTGTCTTCCGGCTACCGCGTATGTTGTCCAGGATCGCTTTCAGGAATTGTTTCAGTCCGACTTCGTTCCTCTTGATCTCTGCCAAAGGAAACTCTTCCTTCAACCCCTTTTCGAGGTCCTTGACCCGGTCCCCGAAGTTCACCGCGCAAATGCCTTTGCTCGTTCGCGCCACGAGCAGTTTGCCAAGTTCACAATCGGCTATCGTGTATTCGATCTTCATCCCTTTTCCTCCTTTCTTGTAGATAGCGGGCGTCATTCCCATCTTCTTCGAGACGTTCTCATAAAGTCTGCTGCTGGAGCCGAAACCGGCTTCGTACATGGCGTCCACAACGTCGCTCCCTTTCCTAACTCCTTCCTTGAATTTCTCAAGGCGGACCGCCTCTGCGAATTTACTCGGCGACACGCCGATGATCTCCTTGAAGACTTTCTGCAGGTGCGTCCGGCTGACGCCGACCTCTTCGGCAAGATCGGCAAGCGTCATCTCGACCGCTTCCTCGATCAGATCGCAGGCGCGGATGACGGCCTCCGTGATCTCGTCGGGCCTTTCGGACCTGGGCTTGCATCGCTTGCAGGCGCGGAATCCCTCGCTTTCTGCTCGTTCAAAGGAATGAAAGAATCTTACGTTCTCACGCTTCGGCTCCCTCGCAGCGCACGAGGGCTTGCAATAGATCTTCGTAGAATCGACGGCGTAAAAGAACGAACCGTTGAATCTCTCGTCCCTTTGCCTGACAGCGTTCCAGTAGATCTCGGCTTTCATATTCGCAAGTCTATTCAACTGACCTGGCAAAATCTATCCGATTGTTGCGACTGAATTCTGAAATTGGATATTTGTTTGATAGATTGTTCCTATGCTGAACCGTATGGAACCCGTACTGCCTACCGACCTGCAGTATTCGCTGGAACAGGAGATCGAACTGCTTGCCTCGAACCGGACCATCGAGAGGATCTGGAAGCGTGACCATTCCGTGTGGACCGGGGCAGGCGAAGAGAAGTGGCTTGGCTGGCTAAACATAGCCGAGCGCGAACTGGCGTCGCCCGAGAAGTA
>JAHEEZ010000053.1 GCA_024640445.1 Acidobacteriota bacterium
CGATCGGCAGCTTCGACGGTTCTTTGATCTCGAACACTTGGGGACTCAACGGAGATTTTCCGGTGAACACGTTTGATGCCAGGTAAGCGGGACTGGATCTGAAGTGACGCTAAGAGATGAACAGTCGAAGATGATCCTGAGTTTTCTCATTCATTTGGCGTCTCCGGGTATCAATAATTTACGACGACACGAGCAGGTATTTATGATCAGGCGAGTATTGATTGCGAGCTTCCTTGCAATTTTCACAGCAGGTCTGGCAGTGGGCCAAGAGGCACAAGTAGTTGCCATTAAGGCAGGAAGATTGATTGACGTTGAAAATGGCCGCATTCTGACAAATCAGGTGATCCTGATAAAAGGCGAGATCATTGAGGCGGTCGGAGCGGATCTTGCGATCCCGGAAGGCGCGAATGTGATCGATCTTTCGGACGCCACCGTCGTACCTGGGTTCATCGATACGCACGTCCACCTTGTTGGGGACACAGAAGGGAACTACTACGAAACGATCTTCAGAAAGTCCTTTGTTGATGCGGCGGTGACTGCCCACATAAATGCCAGGAAGACCCTCGACGCGGGGTTTACGACCGTGAGGGATGTCGGCGATGTGGGCTTTGTCAGCGTGGCGCTGAAGAATGCGATAAATGACGGCAAAATACCGGGACCTCGTATGGTGACGGCGACTTGTTACATAGGCTCGACCGGAAGTCACGGCGACCTCGTCGGATTCTCGCCGTGGCTTGACACCAATATGCCGCCGGAGATGTCGTGCGTCGCGGATGGCGTCGATGAGGTGCGCGCGAAGGTCAGGTACCTGATCAAATACGGTGCCGACGTGATCAAATTCGGCGCCAGCGCCGGTGTACTAAGCGAGGAGGCTTCTGTCGGCGCGCCTCAGTATTCGCAGGAAGAGATGAACGCGATAGTGGAAGAAGCGACTCTGCACGGCGTCAAGGTATGCGCCCACGCTCACGGTACCGAGGCGATCAAGATGGCGATCCGGGCGGGCGTTGCGTCTATCGAGCACGGAAGTATGCTCGACGATGAGGCGATCGCGATGATGAAGGAGCGCGGAACCTATCTTTCGGCCGATATCTACAACGACGATTACATCGTTGCGGAATACCTGAAACTCGGCTATCCGCAGAAGATCATCGACAAAGAGAAGCTCGTCGGAAGGGTCCAGCGTGAGAGCTTTCGCAAAGCCGTGAAGGCGGGTGTGAAGATCTCGTACGGAACGGATGCCGGAGTCTATCCGCACGGCTGGAACGCGAAACAGTTCGCAAAGATGGTCGAATGGGGGATGACCCCTATGCAGGCGATACAAGCGGCGACCTTCAGCGGCGCGGATCTCCTCGGCTGGCAGGACAAGGTTGGCGCGATCAAGCCCGGCGCATACGCGGACATCGTCGCCGTCAGGAAAGATCCGCTGTCCGATGTTTCCGTGTTTGAAAAGCCGGATTTTGTGATGAAGGGCGGGAAAGTCTATAAGCGGTGAGCGATGAACTGTTTAGCCCACCCATTCATGGGTGGGAAGCGTTGAGCGGTCCGCAGTAAGCAGTGAACAGTTCGTAAACTGTAATTAGATCGTCGTTTACCGGCGGGCTTGCCCGCCGCTGCAGCGCATAGCGCTGTTGTAAACGACTCGTTTCCCCCCATTCACCATTCTCGATTCACAATTCACCTAGAAAAAAACACCGCGCCCCCGAACGTGACGAAAAGTATGACGCTGACAAAGGCGTTCGTCGTGAAGAACGCGGCGTTCAGCCGCGACAGGTCATCGGGTTTGATCAGCGTGTGCTGGTAAACAAGCAGCGCGCCGGTAACACCAACACCGGCCGCCGCGATACTCCCCAAACCGGTCACAAGATACAAGACAAGCAGCACAATGAACGCCTGGAGATGAAAAAGGCGGGCAATCCACAGCGCGCCTCTTATCCCGAAGCGGGCGGGGATGGACCTCAGCCCCTTTTCACAGTCGTATTCGTAATCCTGACAGGAGTAAAGAATGTCAAAGCCCGCAGTCCACATCATCACCACGAGGGATAGCAGCAAAGGGATCTCGGAATCGAGCGATCCCCGCACGGCGATCCATGCGCCGGTCGGCGAGATAGCAAGCGCCCACCCGAGTATGAGGTGCGCGAAAGAAGTGTATCGCTTCGCGTACGAGTAACCGAGAATACTTGCAAGTGCGACCGGAGATAAATAGAACGTGAGACGGTTCAGCATCGCGGCCGCAAGGACGAATAGTACGCACGAGGCGACCATAAACGTCCACGCGAATCCGACAGACAGCTTTCCGGCCGGAAGTTCACGCCCCTCGGTTCGCGGGTTTTCGGCGTCGATCTGCCTGTCCGCGATCCGGTTGAAGCTCATCGCGGCACTTCTCGCGCCTACCATCGCGGCGGTTATCCAGACGATCTGCCACAACGTCGGCAATCCGTCCGCGGCCAGCACTGCTCCGAGAAATGCGAAGGGAAGCGCGAATAACGTGTGCTCGAACTTGATCATTTCGAGCGTGGTTTTCAGTTTTTGCCAGAATCCAGCCATTTGAAAAGCCTCGGCGCCTTCTGAAGAATTGGCGACGAGGCTAGATTTTATTACGCGGCAATGAGCAAGGCAAAGCGGCGGTCAACTTCCGGCCCGTGCGCTTATCAGTCGTGCGGCGTTCTTTCGAACCGCATCCGGTACGTTCCTGTTCTTCGATATCGACAGGAGGTCTTTCTTTTGAAGCCGCGGCAGGAATCCCATAACGTTCGCAAGTGGTGTGCGGGGATTCAGGCATAACGTGTGAGCGATCTTGTAAATCCTCACCCAATTTCGATTTATCGCAATTAAGCGCAACACGTCCTGGCTCACCGTCCGCATGTTCGCGATCCGTTCGATCTCCTGTTCGGTGATCCTCGGATTCTTGACCACAGCCGAGGAAATGATCTTGTTCGGATCCCTTATCAGGATGTTCCTGGCTTCACGGTTGCCCTTTATCGCCAGCTTTATCCTGTCGCGCATATTCATCTGCATGATCCTGTGGATCATCGAAATGCGTTCCTGTGTTAGCTCGTCATCGGAGCGGAGTTCGCTGACTATCTTGTCAGCAACGGCGCGCCTCTGCGCGTCCGTTTCCTCGTAGATCTCCTCGATATACTCAAGCGAAAGCCAGCTATCGTCGACCTCATTGTCAGGAACTTCTATGAAATCGGCGATGAAAAGCGCGTCTTCCGCGCTCATCGACCCGACACCAAGGTCCGATGCGAATTCAGCTCCCTCTATGAACTCCGCCGCCGCTTCCTGTCCCTGGGCACGTAGCTCCCTTACTATCTGCTCGGCGCCGCGCTCCTTTTCGAAAAACTCGCGTTTGGTTTCCTTCGCCCTTCTTTCCGCTTCCGCGCCGCGGTTAGGATTCCCGAGTATGGTGTCGATCAGTTCCGGTGAGCTGATCAGCATTTGCTGATTGAGCGTGATAAGTTCCAGTATCTCGGGGTTTCTGGAAGCGCGTGCCATTCCTATGATCGCCGTGATCGGAGTGCGCGGACTCGCAATGACCGCTTCTCGAACTGCGTGAGAAACTCCCGTTTCAGCTGCGTAATAGTCGAGCACAGCCGGAGGTGCCGATTCCGATTCCAGCACGTTGAGAAGCGATTCTTCTTCCTGACCGCCGAGTGTCTCTTTCGCGGTTCCTGCGATCTCCTCGTCGTTTCCTCTCGAAAGGAGCACGAGCGCTTCGAGCAGGTCCTCCTGTGGCAGCGGAAGAATTCCGCGGGCGGCCGCCAATTGAGCAGGCCGCGGCGCGGTGCCGGCGGCTATGGCCTTTACCACATTGTTGGTGGAGGAGAGCTCGAATTCCATTTCAGTTCAGGAGATTTGCGTTGGATTGAGAGCGTTGGCTGAATTACCCGGCGGTAGACGATGGGACCCGCCTCGCAAATTGTAGCATAAAGGGTACGCCGGTTGGGGGCATTCTTGACTGAGGTGCAACCGTGACTTACTCTAACGCATTGGCGAAAAACTACCTTTCGCAAGCCCCTCGAATTCGGGAAAAAGCGCTTCAATCACAGTATTAGCAATCCGAAATGATAAAAGAGAAATTGCAAGAATCAATAGAGGACAGGACTGCCCGGATCGGCGTTATCGGTCTTGGTTATGTCGGGCTGCCGCTTATAGTCGAGTTTGCCTCAAAAGGCTTTGACAGCATCGGTTTCGAGGTCGATACGAAGAAGGCTGACGCTGTTTCCCGCGGGGAATCATACATCGTTGACGTACCTTCCGAGGCCCTGAAAGCCTGCGTGGACAGCGGCAAGCTAACCTCGACGACCGACTTTTCGAGGGTCGGCGAATGCGAAGTGGTCATTATTTGTGTCCCCACCCCGCTCAGGAAGACAAAAGATCCGGATATGTCCTTTATTCTCGCTGCCGGCGGTGAGATCCGAAAGTATATGAAGTCCGGACAACTCGTGATCCTTGAGTCGACGACCTACCCGGGCACCACTGATGAAGTTCTCCAGCCTATGTTCGAGAAGGCGGGATTCGCGCTGGACGATGATTTTCTTCTGGCTTTTTCGCCGGAAAGGGTGGATCCCGGAAATCCGCAGTTCCAGACACATAATATTCCAAAGGTAGTAGGCGGAGTTTCCGCTGATTCCACGGAAACCGCGGCGCTGCTCTATTCGAAGATCGTCGACACCGTGCATCCTGTCAGTTCGGCACGTGTCGCCGAGGCTTGCAAGCTTTGGGAGAACACGTTCCGTGCGATCAACATCGGGATGGCGAACGAGATGGCGAAGCTATGCAACACTCTCGGCATTGACACCTGGGAGGTTGTGCGCGCGGCGGCGACGAAGCCGTTCGGATTTATGCCCTTCTATCCGGGTCCCGGGCTTGGAGGACACTGTATCCCTCTCGACCCGCATTATCTTTCGTGGAAGGCCCGTCAGCACGGTTTCGATTCGAGGTTCATCTCGCTTGCTGAAGAGATCAATTCGAACATGCCGGAGTACGTGATAGAACTAACGGCAGATGCACTGAATGACAACCGAAAGTCGGTAAATGGATCGAAGGTGCTTGTGCTTGGCGTGGCGTACAAGAAGGACATCGACGATATGCGCGAATCGCCCGCTCTTTCCGTGATCGACCTGCTCAGAGCGAAAGGCGCCGATGTTGCCTACCATGACCCTTTCGTTCCCGAGGTTACGTTTGACCACGCTTACACAATTGGAGACGGCGAGCCGCTGACCAACGAAGAACTAACGGACGATCTGATCCTGGCATCCGACTGCGTCGTGATCTGCACAGACCACACGAACATTGACTACAAGAGGGTTACGGAGTTGTCGGACCTGATCATCGACACTCGAAACGCGCTGGACGAAGACACCAGGAACGGTAGCAAGGCAAGGATCGTCAGGCTGTGAGTAGTAAATCGTGAATCGGCAGAAGATATCCGACGAATCGTTTAGCCCACCCATTTATGGGTGGGACCATTCGCCGCCACGCAACGCGAAGCGTTGCTTTTGTTCGAAAGAAAAGCGGCGGGCAAATGCCGCCGCTGATCAATTCTCTATTCACCATTCACGATTCACGATTTACCATTCACGATTCTTCACTTTTCTTTCGGCTCGCCGGATTCCATAGGGTAACCTGCTTCCTTCCAGACTCTTGTACCGCCTTTCAGGGCCGTGACGTTCTCATATCCGTTTTCGATCAGTATCTGTACCGCACGGGCACTAGTATGTTCGTCCGGTCAGGAACAGTAGGCGATTATCGGTTTGCCCTTGGGCACTTCCTCTTTGAATTTCTGTTCGAATGATTCCATCGGGATGTTCATCGCGCCTTTGATGCGCTCATTCAACCACGCTACCTGCGCGCGTGTGTCGATGAATATCGCGTCGCCCTTGTCAAAAGCCGCCTTTGCATCTTCCAGTGCGATCCTCGGGGCGTTGTCCGAATGGCCGTGTTCATCAACGGCCTCAGCGCTGGCGTCGGGCGTCCTGGAAACAAGTGGGGAAGGTCCTGACTTGGCAACCTCCGGAACTCCCTCGTTCGGCCCGGGTGCCGAGGTCTGGCAAGCAGTGAATACCGCCAGCGAAAGTACAAAAAATGAAGCTAAAGAAAAACGCATAAATACCTCCGGTCAAATTTCATTGATCAATGGTGAATGGGCATTGGAAGATGATAATCTCTCGGCGCTGCTCTAATCAATTCCCGTTGTTAATATCCGTAGGATAGTCTCCGTCCCAACAGGCGGCGCAGACCGATCCGCGATCGAACCCGATCGCCTCCATCATCCCTTCCATCGAAAGGTAGCCGAGCGAATCGGCCTCAATATAACTGCAGACCTCATCGACCGTCATTTGCGCTGCGATAAGTTCCGCCTTCTTGGGTGTGTTGACCCCGTAATAGCAGGGCGAGATCGTCGGCGGACACGAGATTCGCACGTGCACCTCGGTCGCCCCAGCCTCTCGCACGAGCGCGACGATCTTCTTTGACGTCGTGCCGCGGACGATCGAATCATCGACGAGCACTACCCGCTGACCTTCTATCAGGTCTTTGATCGGGTTTAGCTTCAGCCGCACGCCGAATGATCGTATGCTCTGCGACGGCTCGATGAACGTCCTGCCGATGTAATGGTTCCTGATGATGCCCTGTCGAAACTTGATCTCTGACTGCGATGCGTATCCGATCGCCGCCGCGACGCCGGAATCCGGCACCGGAACCACTATGTCGGCGTCCGTCGGATGCTCGATCGCCAGATTCCTGCCAAGGAGATGCCTCGACTGGTTTATCGACCGGCCAAAGATGATCGAATCGGGCCGCGAGAAATAGACGTGCTCAAAAGTACAGAAAGCACTGCACTTCTTCTCGAAAGGGAAGATCGAACGCAGGCCGTCCTTGCTGATGACAAGCATCTCGCCCGCTTCTATCTCGCGCACGTATTCTGCATCGATCAGGTCGAAAGCACACGATTCGGAACCGACTGCCCACATCGATCCGCTCTTGCCGAGCACCAGTGGTCTGAACCCTCTCGGATCGCGGACGGCGATCATCGCGTCAGGCGTCAGGAACAGCAGCGAAAACGCGCCTTCCGTCTCCTTCAGGACATTCGCGATCGCATCGACGACGTTTTCCGCCTCGGCACGGGCGATCGAATGGAGAATGGTTTCAGTGTCGGAAGTGGAGGAGAATATTGCACCCTGCTTTTCCAGCTCAATTCTTCGCCGCTTCGCGTTCGGAAGATTTCCGTTGTGACAGATGGATATTTGTCCGTGCTGGCAGGTAACGCTGAAAGGCTGGGCCTCTCGGACAGAAGACTCTCCCGCGGTCGAATAACGTGTGTGGCCGATCGCCGATTCGCCCGGGAGCCTGCTGAGCGTTTCCTTGTCAAAATTGTCCGCGACCAGGCCCAGCCTGCGGATCTGATGAAGGTTGTCACCGTCCGAAGAGACAATGCCGCACGCCTCCTGCCCCCGGTGCTGAAGCGCAAAAAGGCCCAGTTGCGTTAGCGTCGATGCTTCAGTGTGTCCGAAGACGCCAAAGACACCGCATTCCTCTCTGAACTTATCGAGACCTGATTCCATTGTTGAACTGGGATCGGCGGAAAGCCCTGAGTTCCGCCACTGGTGATGTAATCGAGATTTAACTGTAAAGGGTTGAACCCCGATATTCAAATGCGGCCGGTCCGATTCACACCCTCTGCCCCTGATCCACGAGTTTCTCGGCCTTTTCGAGATCTTCCGGGGTGTTAAGATTCAAGAGAAGCCGCTGCGAGTTCTCCAGACCCGAATACTCCTCAAACGCCACCACACGGGTCTTCAATCGGTCGATGAGCGCGTTTACGGCGCCGGAAGCCTCGTCGTTGCCCAAGATCGCCTCGCATTCGGCAAGGCATCTTTCACGACCGTAGACTGCCGCTAGCGGCTGAATTCTGCCGTCCGGCTGTGCGGGGATCACGGCATCGTATTCGTGGGAATCGAATTTGTCGAGGAGCAGTTCTATAAGCCCGGCCGTAACGAAAGGGAAGTCGCATGCGAGGATGAACACTGTGTCACCGGATGCGTGCTTCATTGCGGAATGGATGCCTCCGAGCGCGCCTCTCCCTTCGAAAATGTCCGGGATAGTTTCAATTCCTGCGGGCGCGAACGCTGAGGAAACTACGGCGATCCTCGACGCGCCGGCTGCCTGAAGAACATCCGCCGCGTGCTGAAGAAGGGTCGATCCACCGAGTTCGATCTCCGGCTTGTTTTTGCCCATTCGGGAGGAACGCCCCCCGGCAAGGATGAATGCTTCGAACATATGCCTGTCGGGACCGCATACCGGCCGAAATAGCTTATTTCTCTACTCCTAAGGGTCTTTATCAGGTACAAGCCAATTCGGGGTTTGGGAACGCGTCCAGGTTGTCGGGTTCGTCGGTTCGGGTTAGGCATGCGAAGTCCTTTTCGATCAGGATGCTCAGCCCGTTCGATTCGGCATCGATCCCGACTCCGTCTGTTTTCGCCCACTCCAGAACTTCGGTTTCAGGAACCGTGACGGTTAAGGTTTGCTGATCGAATGCCGCATTGACTGAACCTGCGGCCTGATCGGACATGATCTGATATGTCAGCCGGTTTTTTGGGCCGAACTCCACAGATTCAGAAACCGAACCCGTATCTGCGAGCTGCGCGACCTCGCTCTGCAGAAGTCGCAGGCGAATACTGTTTCCTCTGATACGTAACTTCATCGTCGATTCCAATTAGCGTGAGTCTCTTTGCTCCGGCGTTTTTCGTGTCACGCCGTGTTCCTTCGTGGTTCAAAAAGAGATCTTCAACCACGAAGCGTCACAAAGGGACACAGCGGTCTTATATCATTGATCGATGACCTCTGATCCGAGAGGCCCCTGAATAGACATTGTAACGCCCGTCACGGACGAAGCCCGCCAGCGTCATCCCGAACTCCTTCGCCAGTTCGACCGCAAGCGTCGAAGGCGGTCCGACCGCGAGCATCACAGGGATCCCTGCCATCAGAGCTTTTTGCACCAGTTCAAAGCTGGCGCGCCCGCTGACCATCAGTACGGTTTCGCTCAAAGGTGTTTTACCTTTAAGAAATTCCGCCCCGATCGCTTTGTCCAGGGCGTTGTGTCGCCCGACGTCTTCGCGGATCTCCATCAGCCCGCCGTAGGCGTCAAACAGCGCTGAGGCGTGGAGGCCACCGGTCTGTTCAAAAACGGTCTGGTTTTGCCGAAGCCGGTTCGGAAGGGAATGGATCAGCTCTGGAGAAATTGAAAAATCCTTTTCGTCCAGTGCTTCCACGCCCGTTCGAAGTGCTTCGATCGAACTTTTGCCGCAGACGCCGCAGCTGGATGAAGTGTAAAAATGCCTTTCGAGCGATTTGATATCGACCTCGACGCCTTCTTCCAAATCCACGCGGATCGTGTTCGTCAATCCCTCGGAATCGGGCTTGCCGCAATGGTGGATCTTCCTGATCTGTTTGGCTGACGTGAGAATACCTTCGGTAAAGAGAAAACCCGCGGCAAGTTCGAAATCGTCACCGGGGGTGCGCATCGTTATCGAGATCGCCCGATGGACGAATTTGCCCTTTTCGGTGTACCCGACACGGATCTCAAGCGGCTCTTCGACGGCGAGCACGTCGGTAGTATCGAGGTCCCCTGTTTTCGAGACCTTGTTTACATTGACCTTTGAATAACCTTCTGACGCGGGCATAGGTGGGTATTTTAGCAGAATTAACGTTCGTGACTGGTAAATCGTGATTAGTGAATGGTGAATTGTGAGTGGTGAAAGGTAGAGGGCTGCTTCTTATTAATTACTTACTACACCGTTAAGAGCAGCGCTCCGCGCTGCATCGGCGGGCAAGCCCGCAGCTAAACTGTCCAAGCATTGGTCATTGGTCATTGATCGATGATCAATGAGAAGGCAGCACTATACCTCTGCACTCCCCAAAGCCGATCCGGCGGAAGCCCTCGCGTTCGCAGAAGCCGCGCATTATGATCTCGTCGTAATCTTCCAGGAATGCCCGCATTTCGCCCGTCGGCAGTTCGATCGGCTCTTTGCCTCCGCGGGTCATCTCAAGAAGGCATCCCCGTTCGCTGTCATCCTTTCCCGACACCGTCCCAGAAGCGATCAGGTCACCCGTCTGGAGGTTGCAGCCGTTCGAAGCGTGATGTGTAAGCATCTGGCCTACGGTCCAGAACAGGTCTTTTAGATTCGAGCGGCTGATCAGATGCGGTTCAACTCCTTCGTCTCGCATCTTCTTCGTGCTGATTAGAACATCCAGTTTGAGGTCGATCCCGCCCGAAGACGCGTTCGCTTCGTCCGAAAGGTATGGAAGTGGAGCCGGATAATCGTCTCCGCGGTCGAATGAAGGCACTCGGAACGGAGCGAGCGCTTCCATAGTTACCACGGCAGGTGAGATCGTCGTCGCGAAGCTTTTTCCGAGGAACGGCCCGAGTGGTTGATATTCCCATCCTTGCATGTCGCGCGCCGACCAGTCATTCACAAGGCAAAGCCCGAAGATGTGTCCTTCCGATTCGGAGATCGGGATCGTGTCGCCGAGTTCATTTCCTTTTCCGACAAAGAAGCCGACCTCCATCTCGTAATCGAGCCTTTTTGAGGGACCAAATATCGGAGGCGCTTCAGGATCGGGCCTTCCCTGCCCTTTCGGGCGGATGACGTCGGTCCCGGAAACGACTATCGAAGACGCACGGCCGTGGTAGCCGATGGGCACCCAGTTGTAGTTCGGAAGCAGGGGATTGTCGGGTCGGAAAAGTTTTCCGACATTGGTCGCGTGATAGATGGAGCAATAGAAATCCGTGTAATCGCCGATCTCGCAGGGCACGTCAAAACGAACGTCGCCGGCATCGATCAGGTTCTTTGCCACCTTCGATCGGGTATCCCCGTCTGCATCCTCGCGAAGCAATTCGACCAGCCGCGAGCGCAGCGCCGAAAGCGTCACCGGCTCTACGTCAAAAAGATTGCTGACCGCGGCGCCCTTCTGGAGAGTCCAGGCAACATCGGCAAGCTCTTTTTCCGCGAACAGCCCGTCTTCACGGCATCGGGTAAGATCCAATACCTGGTCGCCAATGCGAACTCCTATTCCGCCCTCACCGTCGGCGCCTGAGCGGTCAAAATAGCAAAAAGGGAGGTTCTGGATCGGAAAATCGGATGCAGGGTCGTTGGCTGATTCGATCCAGCTCTTGACGTTTATGTCGTGTGTTTCGTTGATCATAAGTCAGTAAGCAGTAAGCAGTGTCCGTAGCCTGACCGTCAGGGAGGGCGTAAATGAGTTCGCCACGGCGCCGTTCCACGCCCGCGCTAACGCTTGGGCTACTGACACGAATGAACCGCAATATCAAATGGGTAAGCCGCGCTCGCGCGGCTTGGGCAGCGCGGAGCGCTGCTCATAACGGTATATGTCGAGAGCAGGCGAGGACAGGCTCGCCGCCCACAGCTCACCGCTAACCTTCAAGAATCCCCAATGCCTGAAGATCCGCGATCGGTTCGTCGAACGAGCAGGAGCCGAAAGAGTTGATCCCTTTTGCCCGAAGCGCCTCGATCTGGTAAACAGTCAGCTCGTATTCCTTCTGCCACACGGCCGCGCTATCCGTGAACTTGAAAACCTCCTCGAACTCGTCTTCGAGGACCTCCTCCAGCAATTCCGGGCGATACCCCTCGCGCGCAAAGCCTGTGGCAAGGAACACATTCAAGAATCCGTGCATCGTGCCGGTCGGGCTGTCCGGTTCGTAAGTTAGCGGCTTGAAGCAGCGTATCGGGTGATGCAGGCCCGCCGTAGCCTTGAAAGGCGTGTTTGCGGCGACGCAGGTGCGAATAAAACGAATGACGTCATGAGTCGACGGGAAAAGGTCGGATGTCACGCCGCCAGTCCTTATCTTCGCCCGCTTTCGAGCGACGGCGATCGCCGACACCATCTCGGGCAGTTCATCGCCCAGCGAGACCTCAAAGTAAGCGGTAACACCTTCCGGGACTTCCCCAGCTTCTTTTTCTATCCCCTCGGCCGTTGAAGCCCTCAGCTCCAGCATATCGATCAAAGCGCGCGAGCCGTTGGCCTCGTTGAACGAGCCAACGATCTCGACCGTCTCTCCGATCGTTTCCGCGCCTAGAACACTTATCTTCCAGGGCTCGCCATCTTCTCTCGGAAGAAAATCCCGGGCGCTCTCAAAGAACTCGCCCAGCCTGGTCGCAGGACAAACGAACCTACCAAGCATCCACCGATAGTTGCTGTTCCGGTACGTCGCGTAATTAATGACGGCCTCCGGCATTGAAAGCTTCGCGGGAGGAAACAGCCCTGCGTAATCGATCGCTTCTGCAAGCAGGACTCGGATGGATTCTTTGACGGAGTCGCTCATTGTTCTTGTGGGCGTAACAAGCCTAGATGTTAGTTGATTGACTGGGAAGATTCAAAGACGCCCGCGAAGAGCAAAAACCCCGGACGTCGAACGCACGTGCATTCGACTTCCGGGGCGCAATATCGAAAGACATTCAGTTCTTGAAATTCTTCTGAAGTGCCTGCCAGACCTCGAAATAATCTTTCTGGAGTGCGTCCGAATCCATCGCGAATCTTGTGGGCCGGATGATGAATCTCGACTCCAGCATAAACGCCATTGTGTCGGCGAGCTTCTGCGGAGCGAGATCGGCGTTCGAAGCCTTGTCGAACGCGTCAAGGTCAGGGCCGTGCGCCGTCATCTGGTTGTGGAGCGATCCTCCGCCCTGCACGAAACCTTCTTCCTTTGCGTCGTACTGGCCGTAAACCAGGCCCATGTACTCGCTCATGAAGTTCCTGTGATACCACGGCGGCCTGAACGTGTCTTCCATCACGAGCCAGCGTTCCGGGAATATCACAAAGTCGCAGTTTGCCACACCGGGCTCGCCGGAAGGTGACGTAAGAACTGTGAAGATCGAGGGATCCGGATGGTCAAACGAGATCGATCCGATAGTGTTGAAGCGGCGAAGGTCGTATCTGTAAGGCGCGAAATTTCCGTGCCAGCCGACGACGTCGAGCGGAGAGTGCCCCATCTTCGCGGACCAGAGGTTTCCTCCGAACTTGTTGACGAGTTCAAAATCGCCCTCGCGGTCTTCGAACCAGGCGACCGGCGTTTCGAAATCCCTTGCGTTCGCGAGTCCGTTGGCTCCGATCGGACCAAGATCCGGCAATCTGAACTGGGTGCCGTAATTCTCGCAAATGTATCCGCGGGCCACGCCTTCGGGAAGCTCGACGCGGAATTTCAGACCTCGGGGTATCACGGCGATGTCGCCCGGACCGATCTCGATGATGCCGAGTTCGGTCAGGATCCGGACGCTGTTCATCTCCGCGAGTATGAGCATCTCGCCGTCCGAGTTTTGGAAGAACCGGTCGGTCATATCCCGGTTCGCCGCGAAGATGTGGATCGCGATTCCGGATTGGGAAAACAGGTCACCGTTTCCGGCGATCGTGTTGATCCCGGAAATGAAGTCAGTCGCTTCCTGGGGAATCCCCAAGGCGTTCCAGCGTAGCTGGTTAGGTGTCGCGGGAATCTCGTCGAAGGGCGTCGACCGGAAGTTGCCGTTGTCGATGCTCTCGAAGGGTTCGTGCATCACCGACGGGCGTATGCGGTATTTCCATGTGCGTTTGTTGAAAGCCCTGGGGACCGTGAACGCTGTGCCCGAGAATTGCTCGGCGTAAAGTCCGAGCGGAGCTTTCTGCGGGGAGTTCCGCCCGACGGGAAGCGCTCCCTCGACCGCTTCCGTGGCGAACTCGTTTCCAAAACCCGTTTGATACTTGGTCATATTTGATTATGCCGCGGATTTCGCGGAAAACGCGGATAAGAAAAAGGAAATTGGGTATTCCAATTTAGACAGAAACTGAGTTCCAGACCAAACTCCCAACTCCATCAGCGAAATCCGCGGCGAATATCTTAAAGATTTCCTCTTCTCCGCTGCTCTTCCTCGATCGAAACAAAAAGAGCCTTGAAATTGCCTTTCCCAAACCCCTTGCAGCCTTTCCTCTGAAGGATCTCGTAGAAGACCGTCGGTCGGTCCTCGACCGGCTTTGTAAAGATCTGCAGAAGATAGCCTTCCGGGTCGCGGTCCACGAGAATGCCGAGCCTCTTGAGGTCCTCGATGCTCTCATCGATCTCGCCCACGCGTTCAGGGATCTCGTCGTAATAAGTGTCCGGAACACGTAGGAATTCCACTCCGTTGTCCTCGAGTTTCTGGACCGTATGCAGGATGTCTTTGCATAGGAGCGCGACGTGCTGGACGCCAGCCGATTTGTAGTAATCGATGTACTCCTGGATCTGGCTCTTGCCGCCTTTTCCTTCCGCCGGCTCGTTGATCGGAAATTTGATGTTGTGGCCGCTGTCGGACATAACGATAGACATCAGCGCAGAATACTCGGTCGAGATGTCCTTGTCGTCGAACGTTATGTAGCGTTCAAACCCCATCACGTCGCCGTAGTAATCACACCAGTGATTCATCTTGCCGAGTTCGACGTTTCCGACGATGTGGTCGATGATCTGAACTCCCACGTCTTCGCCTTCGATCCTTTGCTCGGTAAAGGTCGGAAGGAACGGCCCGGAATAATTGTGGCCGTTGTTCGCCGTGTTGTACGAAATGAACGAATGGATGGTGTCGCCGTATGTATGGACCGCCGCGTGGCGCACGTTGCCGTTTTCGTCTTCCCAGTCGTGCGGCTCAATCGCGGGTTTGGCGCCCCGCTTGACGGCCTCGTTGAACGCAAAGTCCGCGTCCTCGACCTGGAACGCGATATCGCGCACGCCGTCGCCGTGTTTGCGTATGTGTTCCGCCGCGAAATGGTCATCGTTCAAAGGCGTAGTGAACACGAATCTGATCCGGTTCTGGCTCATCACGTACGAGGTTGTCTCGCGGTTCCCGGTCTCAAGCCCCGAATAGGCGAGCCTCGAAAACCCGAAAGCGTTGCGGTAATAGAATTCCGCCTGCTTGGCGTTCCCGACGAAAAACTCGATGTGGTGGATCTTCTTAAGTCCTAATGGATTTTGTTCTGACATAGCTATTCTTGGTTATTAACCGCAGGAAACGCAGAGAACACGGAGGAATTTGAACGCTACGGACGCTAAGGTCGCGAAGGAATATTGAGTTAGTTCCTTCTCTTTATCTTGCCGAGTCTTCGCCAACTGTTAAAGCTTTTGCAAACAGGAACACCCTAAAACCTTAGCGACCTTTGCGACCTTCGCGTTTAAAATCTCTGCGTTCTCCGCGATCTCTGCGGTTCAAATATCAATTTCCGAAAGTTTCAATGAAACGTCTCGTCTCTTCCTTCAAAAACTTGTACGACGGGACGACATACAGCACCGGCTGGATGTCGGAGTACGTGTATTCGTGGTTGATCACCTGCTCAAGGTCGAACGGCCGTCTTTCTACGTCGTCCGAGAAAGCGTGCTTCATCTCCTTGAACGAAGAAAGCACACCCGCGCCGTAAGCCTTGATCTCCCCTTCCGCCTCGACAAGCCCGAACTCGACGGTGAACCAGTACAGCCTTCCTAGCTGTTCGATCTGTTCGTCCGTAGCGATCCGCGCTCCCAGACCTATGAACTGTGAATAATCGGCAAACGCCTCGTTCGTGAACATCGGGATGTGGCCCATCGCCTCATGCACGATATCCGGTTCAGGTGTGTAGCCGGGTCTTGAGTGATGCCTTATGTACTGCGTCGAAAGCATCGTCCTCCACGACAGCCAGGTAAGGAACGAGCGAGTGTTCACGAGACCCTCGATTGGCGCGAGCCTGAAACCGGTCAGCTCGTTCAGACGGCGGTTCATTTCCGTCAATTGAGGAATGCGGTCGTTGCTGATCCCAAGGTGCTTTTTCGCTTTCAGGTAAAAAGGCGACGCATGCTTCTGATGTAGTTCTTCCAGTTCGCCGGCGACGTGCCGCCATACACCTTGTTCCTCTTCGGTGTAATCGACGTCGGTGATTACGCCGGTCTCGCGGAAATTCTTGGCAAGGCTCGCGATGTAGTCCCTGCGTTTCCTGTATTCGGGATCTTTAGCGCCCGGATGTTCGAGAGGCAGTTCCTCGATGTCCTCGAAGGGCATATCCTCAAACGCGGGGAGGTCTTCCTCCTTTATCTCAAAATTGTCGATGGTGACGGGCGCGTCGACGTTGGTGGATGAAGAGGTGTCAGTCAGCATAAATGGTCTCCTGAAAGCGAGGTCCGATCCAAGATCGTCTGTGTAAGCGGGTCAATCAAATATTCTAACCGATGAGGCGGGCTCATTGAATGGGATTGGTTAGGTTTTCGGCTATGGTAAACTTATTTTGTAAGTTTATTTATCCAAAACACTTTACAATCTTAAATGCTTGACGAAATAGACTGGAAACTGCTTAAAGAACTACAGGTGGACGCGCGAAAGAGTTACGCGGAGCTAGGGCGCCGCGTCGGATTGACGACGCCGGCGGTAATAGAGCGGGTTCACAAGCTGGAGGACGCCGGTATTATCACCGGCTACCGTGTGGAAATGGATCTCGCCAAGGTCGGACTTCCTGTGACGGCTTTCATAAGGATGAGCATTACGGGCGTCGACTACAGCCACATCGTGGAGGTCGCGAAGGCCTCGCACGAAGTGCTTGAATGTCACCGCGGGACAGGCGGCGATTCTTTCATAATGAAGGTCGCTCTCACCTCGGTTGAACATCTTCAGACACTGATCGATAAGCTGACTCCGTACGGGATCACTACTACCTCGATCGTTCTCTCGTCTCCCGTGAAGCGGAGGGTGATTGAAGAGGCAGATTCACTTTTGTGATCTTTCAGAAAGATAGAAGTGCCATAAAAGGCGGGCGGCGACCGAACGGTAAGGCTTCCAGCGCACTGATATATCCTTGAACTCTTCCGAGAGAGGTCGGTCGTCGAGGCCTGCGACCGATCTCCACGCTTCGTGAAGTGCAATATCTCCGACCGGCATCACATCCGGCCTCAAAAGGCACATAAGAAGAAAGATGTCCGACGTCCATCGGCCGATACCTTTGACCTCCATCAGTTCCGCCCGCACCTGTCCGTCGGGAAGCGCGCTCAATTCATCGAGAACCAGCCTTTTTTCCAGCACGGCTTTTGAGAGTTCCCGTGCGTACAATGCCTTCTGGCGAGAGAGGTACGCGGCTTTCATTTCGGCGTCGTCGAGCGAAAGGACGTTTTCGGGGGTTATGTCGCCGATGGTTTCTCGCAGCTTGTTGAAGGCCGCGAGGGCGGAGGCAAGCGATACCTGCTGTTCAAGGATGATGTGGATGAGCGTTTCGAAGTCGGGCTCGCGCGCCCAGAGCGGCGGCGCGCCGTACCGTTCGTAGATCATCCGCAGATGATCGTCTTCCGACGCCAGTTGCCGGCAGTGTGCCTCCAGATTCTCTGCCGTGACCTTTCCGTTAGAAGGCTGTGCACTCATCAGTTATAATCCCGCCTAACAATGAGGCGAATCCTATTCATCCTGTCGATCCTGTTGCTTGCATTTCCTGTATTGGCTCAGCAGCCCTGCGGGCTCACTGTCGATCAATCCCCCCGACTCTTGAACCTAAAACTAGGGATGTCGGTCTCTGAAGTCAATTCGGTGATCGGGCGCGACCTGAAGGTGAAGGTAAAGCCGGCGGGCGAAAGGACCTTTTTCAAGAACTACATAAAGAAGCCTGCGAAAGGGACGCTGACGGGGATCCGGGCGATCTACCTGAGCTTCTACGACGGCGGACTGTACCAGATCGAGCTCTTCTACCAGGACGAATACCGGTGGCCGGACCTCGGCTCGCTTTTGCGGGACTATTCTTCCTCGCAGTCATTTTCCGAAAACTACTGGAAGGTAAAGAACGGCTACGCGAAGGCGCAATGCGATGGATTCTCTCTGGACGCCGACCGGGTCCTTACGCCGCATATACAGCTTACTGAGGATGCGGTAATGAAGCGTGTGGAGACGGAACGCGATAAGAAAAAGAATTAGACACGGATGAACGCTGATTGGAGAAGATAAGGAAGTTAGAACGAGTTAAGTAAAAACCCGATATAACCATCCTCTTCGATCCATCCTCATTCGTGTTCATCTGTGTCCTCTTCGTTACTCCGAAAACTGCCGGAGGTGCTTCTTGGCGCCTTTGCGCCTTGGCAGGAACCCCCGCTTAGTGAATCGTAAATCGTGAATAGAGAAGAAAGGAAGATCTCCCGCAAAGTCGCAAAGATGCAAAGACGCAAAGA
>JAHEEZ010000054.1 GCA_024640445.1 Acidobacteriota bacterium
GCCTTCGCGCCTCCGACCAGACCGACGAGCATCAGACGTCCCTTCAACGCAAGGCTCTTTAGATTCTGGGTCAGATATTTGGCGCCGACAAGATCAAGTATCACGTCGACACCGTTCCCGCCGGTCTCTTTCAACACCACTTCGGAAAAATCGTCGTACTCCTCCGCCGAGATCGCGACATCGAGACCTAGTTCCTTGCAGCGTTCCAGTTTTTCGCTGGTTCTGGAAGTCCCTATCGTAAATGCGCCTCTCGCTTTCGCCATCTGAAGAGCAGCCAGACCGACACCCGATCCGACAGCGTGGATCAGCACCGTCTCGCCTTTCCTTAATTTTGCCTGTGTAAACACCGAGTCGTGAGCCGTGATAAACGCTTCGGGAACCGCGGCGGCCTCTTCGAAAGTGAGCGCATACGGGATCTTCGCAAGATGTTTCTCCCTCGTGATCAGGTACTCCGCCTGGCCTCCGCCCGCCGTGATCCCGAAAACACGGTCGCCTTCTCGGAAAAGAGACGTATTCGGACCCGCCTTCGCAATCTCGCCGCTGAATTCAAGGCCCGGTATCCGGTCCGAATAACCCTTCGGCGCCGGATAGAAACCCTGCCTCTGAAGCAGGTCCGCACGGTTCAGCGATGATGCCCGGACCCGTACAAGCACTTCGCCCGAACCTGGTTCGGCTGGCTCCTCAACATCGCGGACCTCAAGATTTTCCGGACCGCCGAACTCCCTTATATAAACAGCTTTCATATCTTCCCCGTCCACCTAAAAAGGCGCCCGGAATGATTCCGGACGCCGCAATTTCAAATCAATTCCCACCAGACCGGCCCCTACTGTTTCGCCGAACGCTTCGCCACGTCCATAAGGTCCTCAGGCAGCCACTTGCCGACGCTCTTTTCGGTGACCTCAGAGATGCGCTTCTCGCGATTGCGCCATTCCTTCGCCGGATCGTCTTCCCGCCCCGATTCCTTCGGATAGTTCTCGACCTGCTCGAGCGAGATGATTATGCCCTGAGCGACATCATTCCAGTCTTCATTCTGGATTCCGCGCAGAACGATCGGAAGTCCAGCGGTCCAATCCTCCTCAGGCGTTACGTTGTCGAGTTCCGGTATGGTCAGAAACTCCGGAGAGGGAAACTCATTCCCCGAATACTCGGACACAAGCTGCTTCTTGAGATCCATCAGGAGGCCTTCAGGTGATGCCTGTCTCAACTCTTGCGCACGTTTGAAGATCCCTGAAACGGTCGGTCGTTCGCTCATTTGTAAGAAATTTCTCCTGTTCTCGTTTGAGTAAACCAAAGATTATCACAGATGCCGTTTCAATTTAATCGACGGCGCCCCCTGTCGCCGCTTCACGAGATCCGAGCTTGAATGTATCCTCATACGATATGCGCAACATAATCCATCAGGCCCATATCTGGCTGGGGCTGTTCGTATCGATCCCCGTACTTGCCTGGGCTGTCAGCGGATTCCTGTACGCCCTTCCGAATACGGTCGAAGGCGGAAAGATCGAGGTTATCGACACATCCCGGGTAGCTGTCTCGCCTCAACAGGCGATCGCCAATGCCCACATATTTGCGGGCCGCGAACTTCCAACGACCGCGCTGACCCTTCTTATGCGGGACGGGGCGCCGCATTATCAGGCGATCGGTGGTATGGGAGCGGATTCGATCCTTGTGAACGCGGAAACCGGTCAGGTCGTGAAGACGCCTCCACCGAAGTTGGCGACCCGTTTCTTCAGACAGGCGCATTTCTATTTCTTCGCGGGTTCATGGCAGGTGACACTTTTGCTGATCTTCTCGGGTTTGGCAGCGTTGTCTGCGGTCAGCGGCGTCTATCTCAACGTAAGCTACTGGCTCCGTTCCCGGGCCGTCCAAAAGGGAATGAAAGAGCCGCTTGGCGAGATCTAGATGGAGAAAGTGCTTGAATACAGGCATCCGAGCGTTTACGTTATTCAAATGAGGAACCGGAAGATGAAGTTTTTGTCGTTTGCGGTATTAATGATCGCCTTGTGCGTAAACGCAGCATTCGCCCAGCATGAATACGCCCCGATCGAAGAGAAAGAAATAGAGTATAAGGACTGGACGTACGACAACGCGGTCGAAGAAGGAAAGACGAATCTCCGAGACTTCATCAAGGGCAAGAAACTGGTTCTGGTTTTCTATTTCGCGCCCTGGTGCCACAGCTCCCGCTTTGAGGCGCCGGTCCTCGAGAAGTTTCAGGCGAAGTACTCGAAAGATGGACTGGGAATAATCGGCGTCAGCAATTACGACACGGTCGAGGCGATCCGCTACGAGTTAAAGACCAGGAATCTCACCTTCCCGGTGGTGGTAGAGACCACCAGACTATCGGCCAGAGAAACAAGTCAGCATTACAAGTACCGCTGGTCGACGGGTGACCATAGAAAATGGGGAACCCCCTGGAACATATTTCTGTTCCCGGACAAATTGAGCAGTGACGGCGACGTCCTGACCCGCAAGGCTTTTGTCGCGAACGGCGAACTTATCGAGGCCGAAGCGGAGGGTTTCATCCGCGAACGCCTGGGTCTCCCGACTTTGGAAAAAGCACCCTCCACCAATACCAACGACAAAGAGCAGGTTGTTGAGGACTGCAAGACCGATGATCAATGAGCGGTATTCATCGGACAATGATCAGGTTTGATCGATCAATGACCAGCCAATTCTGAGGACTTTCGCCCATTGATCATTGCTCGATGATCGTTGAATACTGATCAAGGCATTTCCACCAACGTGTCCGCCAGTTTCTCCACGATCATAAGAAGTTCCCTTCCGGCAGCGGTCAACTGACCCGCATACGCAAAGTCCTCGACTCTCGCGCTCTGGTCGGTTATCCCCTGAAGAGGCGGAAGGTATTTCTTTAGTGCAGGTTTTGCACGAAAATCCACCTCAAGCTTCACGAGCCCGGCGCGAAGAGCACGAACGCTGCTCAGCACATCGTTCTTGAACTCCTGGTTTTGGTTGATCAGATCCCTTGAAGCCCTGCCCGCTTTGATCTCTTTGTCGATGTCCTCGATCCCGCGCGCAACGCCGCCGAGAACGAAGACGAACTTCGAGACATTCTTGATCTGAACGGCTACCGATTCGGCCGCCTGCCTTACCTCATTTCCCTGAGTCGGGATGGATTCGGTTGTCTTGACCCGCGTGCGCTGGGCGAAAACGCCCGACGTCATCACGAGTACTGCGGCGAAAGCCAGTAAATAGAGGAGCGAAGCTGATAGTCTTGAGTGATGTTTCATATGTGTTCCTTTGATTGTTTGTCGCCATTAATCTTACAATCAAGTTTTCGAAGATGAAAGACAGGCAATTAGAAGTTCGCCGTCTAGGCAGACTGGGCTACCCCGAAAGCCTTGAATTGCAGAAGGAGATCGAGACCGCTCTGATCAAAGAGCGGGGCAACGACCATCTGCTTCTTCTGGAACACCCGCACACCTACACTCTGGGCCGGCGCGCAAAGCAGGATGGGGTTCTCGCGACTCGCGAACTGCTCGAAGCGATGGGCGTTTCCGTATTCGAGATCAACCGCGGCGGCAAGGTCACGTACCACGGGATCGGACAGATCGTCGGTTATCCGATAATTTCTTTGAGCCCGGACCGTGAAGATGTCCACAAATACGTAAGGGACCTTGAGGAAGTGCTGATAAGGGCACTTTTCGATTTTGGGATCGAGGGTTTCCGGCTTGAAGGCCTGACCGGCGTCCACACGTCGGAGGGAAAGGTCGCGGCAATCGGCGTCCATATCAAGCGTTGGGTCACAACGCACGGTTTCGCGCTCAATGTGAATACCGATCTCAGCTATTACAACTGGATAATCTCGTGCGAAGGCGAACCGGTCACTTCAATGGAGAGCCTTCTCGGTCGCGAAATTCAACTTGCCGATGTTGAGAACTCTATAGTCAGCCATTTCGCCGAGGTCTTTGGGATGGATCAAGTCAGGGAAATTTCCCTGAACGCTGCCCGGGTCTGATCGGACGGAATCGGCGTTCCGAAAAGCGGAAATTTACAGCAAAGGAAATTAGTCATGAAATTATCAACCATATTTACCGTGATCACGGCGGCGGCATTTCTTACCGCGTGCCCGAACCAGCCTTCGAATTCAAACACAAACGCACCCGAGGCGTCCCCGTCGGAGACTAAGGAAGCCGCCGAGCTCAAAGAAGTCGGAACCCCGGAGAATATTCTGGCGATGATGAAAGAAAGAGGCGAACAGGATGAGGCGAAGCCTACCCTGACTGTCGAAGCGCCTGAAGAAGGCGAGGTCATCGAGAGTTCGACCGTCAAGATCAAGGTCAAGGTCGGCGGCGACCTCAAAGGTCTGAAGATGGGAAAGGACGAGTCCGGAAAGGGCAACCACGTCCACGTGATCCTCGATAACCAGCCGTACGCCGCGCACTATATGTGGGACGAGGGCTTCGAGCTGAGAAACGTCACTGACGGACCGCATACCCTTCGAATGTTCCCTTCGAGACCCTGGCACCAGAGCTACAAGAACGAAGGCGCGTTCAAGATGATCCGGTTCACGGTCAAGAACGGAAAAGCCGACGAGACCAAGCCGACCACCGACGACAAAGGAAATACGATGGCGGATCCCAAATCTGCTGAAAAGAAGATGGAAGGCGCTGATGTTTCTGCGAGCAATTCCGGCGACGTGGATGCGTCCAAGCCGCTTTTGACTTACAGCAGACCGAAAGGTGAGTACAAGGGCGCGGACGCCAAAGCGATCATGATCGATTTTTGGCTTTTGAACGCGAAACTGGTGGGTGACGGCGGAGAATACAGGGTCCGCTATTCCATTAACGGAAGCGAACCCAAGTTCATCGACAAATGGGTCCCGATCTGGCTCACCGGCTGGCCCGATGGAACGAACGCGGTGAAACTGGAACTCGTGGACAAGGACGGCAAGGTCGTGGAAAACGGCGGTTACAACTCCACCACTCGCGAGATAAAGGTTTCCAGCTAATATATTTGCGGGCTTTTCAAAGAAGCGTCCCGCTGACAAGCCGGCGCGGTGGTCCAAATGGCTGCCGCGCTGTTTTTTTTGTCGTTCGGCGGGAACGGCTTGCCAATAAGGGGCGTTTAATTTACCCTCTTTTATTTCCAACAAAGACGGTATTGAGGGGTTTTCGATCTTATGAGACGCGACATCACTTCGTGGTTCAGTTCAAATCTGGGTATGGATATGCCATTGGTGGCCTACGGTCATTCGGGCTATCCGCTTTTGATGTTTCCGACCGCCGCAGCGGACTTTCTCGAGTACGAAAGGTTCTATCTTGTCGATGCGATCAAGGACTTTATCGAGGCGGGTCTTATCCGCGCGTATTCCATTAATTCGGTCAACAAATACAGTCTTCTGAACCGCGAGTCGCATCCGGGCTGGAAGGTGGAAATGCTCTCCAGATACGACCGGTACATCACGGACGAAGTGCTTCCCCTCATTCGAAACGAATGCGGAGATGACGCTAAGCCGTTGACCACCGGCGCAAGCCTCGGTGCGTTCCTTGCTGCCAACACATATTTCAAACATCCCGATCTCTTCCGCGGCACGATCGCGATGAGCGGCAGTTATGATATCTACAACTATCTTGAGAGCTACTACGACGACAATGTCTACTTCAACAACCCGATGATGTACCTGAAGAACCTTGGCGACGGCTTTCATCTGCCAAAGCTGCAGCAGGCGGATTCTCTCGTTATTGTCACCGGACAGGGTGCGTACGAGGCGCCGGACCGAAGTCGTGACCTTTCCGGTGTGCTTCATTCAAAAGGCATCCCTCATCTGCTTGAGGTCTGGGGTCACGACGTGAATCACGACTGGGAATGGTGGCGTAAGATGCTGCCGTATTACCTTGGCCGTTTCTGCAACTGAAGCCGACCACAAATATCGGCTGCTCCATCGGACAACAAAGAAAAGAGGCCGTCTGCGTGAAGGCCTCTTTTCTTGTCTAATCGCGCAGTGCGTCTAATTGTCTCCCTTCTTCCCCTTTCTGCGCACGCCCTCAGGCGTGACCTGGGGAACCGGTTTCGGCGGAGGCGGTTTTGGAACGGTCCCCGGATTGGTCGAAGGAAGATTTGCACCCGGAGGACGGGAGACAGGATTTCCTGCGGGCCTTATGATCGTGTCGGAGGGAGTTGCCGGGTTCGTTCCGGCAGAAGGACTGCCCGGAACCGTGCCGTCAGCGTTCGGAGTTCCCACGTTTACGTTTGCGCCCAGGTTTTCACCGGCCGCATCTGCTTTCTCCAGCTTTTCAAGTTCCTCCCGTTTTCTCTGTGACACAAGTGAACGTATCTCTGCCGGTATGCCGGGCGGTTTCGGGAATGCCTCCACCTTCTTGCCTTTCATGAACTGGCCCATGAAGGCGTTGAAGAACGGCAATGCTCCGTGACCACCGGTCATTCCCGCGCCAAGGTTGGTTTTTCGTTTCGGATTCCCCATCCAAACACCGGTTACGTACGTTGGTGTGTAGCCGATAAACCAAACATCTGTATGGTCGTTTACCGTCCCGGTCTTTCCGGCGAGCGGATGTCCGGCGGCGTTCGCGCCCGGTGCGGTTCCGCCGGGTGCTGTAACTCCGCGCATCATGTCTACCATCGAGAGCGCGACATATTCGCTTGTGACCTTGTAGGTCGTCTTTTCCCACTCTTCCAAAACCTTTCCGTCTCGGTCCAGTACCTTTCTGATCAGGTGCGGTTCTACCCTGACGCCCTTGTCCGGAAACGTGGAATATGCAGAGACCATTTCCACAAGCGATGCCTCGCTGGCTCCGAGGGCGGAAGGAAGGCTCGGTGCCATCGGATTCGTGATGCCGAACCTGCGGACCATCTGGGCTCCGGTCTGGACGCCAACCTGGTCAAGAAGATGAACCGCCGCAAGATTGTACGATTTCGCGAGCGCTATCCTCATCGGTACATTCCCGTGACTGAGGGAACCGTCGTAATTGTGCGGCTGCCACCCGCCCCGTTTGATCGGTGCTCCGCTGACCAGCATGTCGGGCGTTATTCCGTGCTCAAGCGCAGCGGTGTAAATGAACGGCTTGTAGCAGGAACCGGTTTGCCTTAGTCCCTGCGTGGCGTTGTTGAACCTGTTCGTGTGGTAGTCGTATCCGCCTACCATCGATACTATCTCGCCGTTCTTCGCATTCAGGGTCACCATAGCCGCCTGGATCTCGGGCACCTGCGAAAGATCGACCGAAAGCGTCTCCTTTGATTTATCTACTTCCTTGATGAGAAACTCCGCCAGATAACCCGGCTTGAATTCTTTTCCAGGGCTTGAAGCTCTGCCCATTTCCTTGGATCCGACCTTGGCGCTGTATCTGCCGAATCTGACGGTCGCTACATCGGCAGTGTCATTGACGCTCATCACGAGCCCCTTTATGTACTCGCCTTCAGCGTACTCGTCACCGTACCAGTCAGCGTGTTTGAAGGACTTCAGTCTTTGCTCAACCGCATCCGGTGTCGTTATGGCCTGGTTATTCTCGTCAAGAAGTACGTTCTGATATTCCGAGCGCCAGCGTCGGCCCTTGTCGAAATCACGGAGTCGTTTCCGGACGACACTGGTCGCCAACTTCTGCGCATCGACGTTGATCGTCGTGTAAACCTCAAGACCGCCCTGGGCGACGCGCGTCGTGTATTTATATTCGAGGTACCTCCGGATCTCTTCGACCGGATAGTCCCACGCGGTGGATTTAGGAAGCGCCTGATAATACGCGGAATCGGCTAGTTTGATAGGTTTCGTTTTCGCGGTGTCTGCCTCCCCCTGAGTTATGTGCCCGTACTTCGCCATTTGGTCCAGCACCATGTTTCTTCGCTGGCGCGCTTTTTCCAGATTTCTAGTAGGCGAATACTCAGGGGATTTGGGAATAGCGGCCAAGAGCGCCGCCTCCTCCAGGTTCAGATCTTTTAGCGTCTTTCCGAAGTATGTTCTGGCACCCGCCTCGAACCCGTAAGATCCGGCCCCAAGGAAGACATAGTTCATATACATCTCCAGGATCTGGCGTTTCGTGTAGAAACGCTCGATCTCGAGAGCCATCATCCATTCGCTGACCTTTCTTGTGTACGTCTGTTCTTTTGTGAGAAACAGATTCTTGGCGAGCTGCTGGGTTATCGTCGAGGCACCTTCCATCTTCCCGGTGATCACGTTCTTGTAGACCACGCCGACGATCCTGTACGGATCGATGCCGATATGGTCATAGAACCGATAGTCTTCGATCGACAGCAGCGCGTTCTCGACAAGCGGCGGAATGTCCTTCTCCTTTATCGGGATCCGCTTCTCGATGGCAAACTCCGCGAGTACCGTCTCGCCGTCATCGGCGTAGATCTTCGTGACCTGCGGGGGACGATAGGTTGCGAGAGCCGAAACCTCTGTCGCGTAACGCGAATTGTTCAGGTAGTATCCGCCGAGAATGCCCGTGAGCCCTCCGGCTGAGAGAGCCAAAAGAACGGCCATCGGAAACCACAGAAGTTTCCAGCGGCTCTTACCATTTCCCGATACGGACGACACCTCGCGCGTCCTTGATTTCTTCGATCCGTTTGCCATCAGACAAAAACCTCCTCAGTTGACAAAACGCCTCATTTTAACACTTATCACAAAGCCGATAGCGATGAAGGTCGAGAGCACGGCCGAGAGGCCGGCGCTCATCAGCGGCAGGGGAACGCCTATCACCGGCAGAAACCCCAGCACCATACCCACATTCATAAATATCTGGAACGTCATTCCGCCGGCGATCGCCATGATCACAAGCATCCCCACTTTGTCCGGCGCCTCGCGGGCGCCCATCACAAGTCGGGACAAGAGGATCGCATAAGCGAGAAGCAGAGAGATGCATCCCACGAAGCCCGTGTTTTCCGCCGTAACGGCGAAAATAAAATCCGTGTGCGGCTCCGGAAGGAACTTCAGCACACTTTGTGATATCTGCTGGTTGCCCTTGATGCCTGTCAATCCGCCTTTTCCGACTGTGATCATCGACTGATGCGTGTGATATCCGTAACCGCGCGGATCGGCATTCTCCGGGTCCAGGATCGCCTCGACCCTTTCACGCTGGTAGTTCTTGATAACGCCGTACTTGACCCCCAGCACATAACTGGTCGGCACAAAGATCATCATCGCCACCATCGCGAGTATCACGTAACGGATCTTCACCGCGGACAGGAAAAGCACGACCGCGAGCAATGGAAAGTACGTAAGCGCCTGGCCCGCGTCGGGTTCAAGCATTATGAGGCCAAGCGGGATGGCGAGTATGACACCGCCGACGAACATCTCTCGGAACCTGAGCGGCCCGCCTTTTTTGTTCCCGAAATACCGGGCAAGCATAAGCACGACAGGGATCTTCACGAACTCCGACGGCTGGAAGCGGCCCACAAGCGGCACCGCAAGCCACGCCCTTTGGCCGTTTATCTTCACACCCAAACCCGGTATAAGCACGAGCACGAGCAATACGATCCCGAGGGCGTAGAAGACGGGCGCAGCATCAACGATACGGCGGTAATCCGAAGCGGCGACGACAAGCATTGCCGCCAGAGCGATGAAAAGCCCGAGGATCTGCTTGGACCAGTAGCTTTCTGTCGGCTGGGCGTTATAGATCTGCCAAACGCCAAAACCGACGATCGCCACCGCGAGTACACCGGTAAGCCAGTCAAAATCTCTCAGCTGTCTCTTCTCGATTATCGCTACCATTGGTAAATGTGCCTGCTACCTGCGGTTCGACGGGCTCCTTTCCACCTTCGGTTTCGGCGGGATCACTGCCTTTTCCTTCTCAGCTGCAGGACTGCTTTCGTTCTTCTCGCCACCGCCCTGAGTTGCCGGTTTACGGCTCTCAACGGCCGGTTTCAGCGTTGGCCTCACGACGGGTTTTGCGGCAGGCGGCCCCTCCACATCGTCCGCGGGAGCCGTTTCAACGGCCTCGTCAGCTTTTGCGTCCGCGGCATCCGCCGCCGGCTCGTCCGTTACGCCTTTCCTGTACTTCCTCACGTACTCCTCGAAGACGCCCTTCACGGCGGGAGCCGCGTGGGTGCTTCCGAATCCGGCATTCTCGATGATCGCGATGACGCTGACCTCGGGTGAATATGCGGGCCCGAACCCCACGAACCAGGAATGGTCCTTCAGTCTTCCTGAATCCTTTCCGAGTTCCGTTACCTGCGCGGTTCCGGTCTTGCCGGCGATCAGAAAGTCCTTGTCGAATGCCACATTTGTGGCAGTTCCGCCTTCGTTCACCACGCCGTACATCCCTTCAAGCACCAGTTTGTTTTGTTCCGCCGTCATCTTCACAACGGGCGCATCCTGCTCATCGTAAGAGAACGCCTTCTTTTCCGGTACGTAGTTTGGGCTTCCCTCGTCGCCGACGGCGCCTATTGCCCTAAATTCCTTCAGAAAGTGCGGCACATGGAGTTCCCCGTGAACACCTATGCTTGCGACGGCCCTGATCATGGAAATGGGCGTGACATCGACCGTGACCTGGCCGATCGACGCAAATACCGTTTCGATGTCCGGCCATCTGCCACGGCTTCGCTTCTCGACCATCTCGCGATAATACTTCGGCGTGCGGCTTACCTTTTCGTTAGGAAGATCGATGCCGGTCCGTTCGTCGTAATGGAACATCTCGACCATCCTGATCAATCCGTCGATGCCGAGCTTGAGGCCCAGCCTGTAGAAATATCCGTCGCAGGATTTGGTGATCGCGTACCGAAGCGGCGGCGACCCGTGGTTTCCCATGCACCGAGTGAACTTGTTCCCGATCGTGATGCCTCCGCCGCAAGCGAGGTTGGAGTTCTGTACCGTGATCTTGCCTTCAACAAGGCCCGCCACGGACTCCGGTATCTTCCACGTCGAGCCAGGATGATATCTTCCCTGGATCGCCCGGTTGTAAAGCGGCCTCTCCTCATCCTGCCAGTAAGCCGCGATCTGCCTTCTGCCTTCCGGCGTGGAACTGCCCCTGACGAAAATATTCGGATCGAACGACGGCGCCGAAGCCATCACAAGCACCTCTCCGTTCCTCGGATCGATCGCGATGATCGCGCCCCGCTTCGTCGCCGAATTAGCCAGCTGTTCTTCCGCGGCGCGCTGGAGGTCGAGGTCGATAGTCGCGACCATGTCCTGACCGGCCTGCGGGGGGACCCGTTCGATCTCGCTCTGTACACGGCCCCGGCTGTCCACGATGACCTTTCTGTATCCGGGCGTTCCGCGAAGGAATTGATCGTAATACTGTTCAAGCCCGCCCTTGCCGATTATGTCCCCCGGCCGAAAGCCCCTTGCCTTGTACTCCGGCTTTTCCAGCTGGGCAGGGCTTATTTCGCCAACGTATCCAAGTACGTGGGCAAGCGATTCGCCGTGCGGGTAGAAGCGCTGCGGCTGAAGTTCGATCCGCAGTTCGGGATATTCAAGTGTGCGGGTCTCAACCCACGTAATGTCCTGAAGCGTCGCGTTCTCCTTCAGTACAAGAGTCTCGTAATCCGGGCGTTTCTTCAGGAGGTTGATCCTCTCGACAAGAAATTCGCGGTCGACACCCAGCCCTTTTGCGTAATCGTCTACGCGGTCAAGCGGATTTATCGTTTCGCCGGGTTCGTGGGTAAGGGTAACGTTGTAGGTCGGACGTGAATCGACGAGCAGGTTCCCATTGCGGTCAAAGATCGCGCCGCGCGGAGCGGGTATCGGGATCATCCTGATCCTTTGGTTCTCCGCTTTTTCCTTGTAGATCTCGCCTTTGTTTATCTGGAGATGATAGAGCCTGATTCCCAGGACCGCGAGCGCCACGAAAGCGACGATCTGGATCGTGCTGATCCTGAAAGGAAGATTCTGGGAAAAGTCCTGGACCTTCATAACTCTATCTGTCAGGGCTTACTTACGCCCGAGCCTGATCGGGTTCCTTCGGCGGGTCTGACGACGCGGAGCAAAGAATTCCTTCCGGCCGCGCGCAACCTTGTCCGTCGAAAGATTGTCGAGTATCAAATAAGAGATCGTCCCTGCAATGGTCGTCGCGAGCAGCGTCCACGACATGATGACGAGCATCTGCCCCTCGATCTCTTGACCGAGCAGATTGTGCATCCCGTAATAAACCAGGTCGTCCAGAAAACAGGCTCCGGCTATGACGGGGATGCGGAGGAGCAAGTTGTCCAGGTAGACCCGGCGCGCCAGTTCCGAAACCATGAACGCTATCAATGTCTTAGAGAATCCGTTGGCACCCAGCAACCCACCGCTGAGAGCATCGGTCGCGACACCGGCCACCGTCCCGAAGATGATCGCGCGAATGGAATTCCTTTGAAGTGCGGCGTAAACAACTATGATCAGCGGAAAATCGATATACGCTAACGGTTCAGCGACGTTTCTCAACGTCCACTGCAGGAGGATCGCTATGATCAGCGCGATTGTCAGCTTTAACTGTTCCAAATGACCTTTTCCTCTTCCTACTTGCCGGGCGGCGCATCCGGCAGGGCGTTGGGCAGCGACTTTTGGTAGTCGACCCGCTCGGGCGCCGTGTACAGCAGAACCGCCACTTCCTGAAGGCCCGAGATCTTTGCGCTCGGGCGGATCTTTATCTGGTGCGGTACCGTCGCCGAACCGGTCCTGACCTCGACTACTTCGCCAAGCTCGAGTCCCGGAGGATAGATACCATCCTGGCCGGTCGTGTAAACCATATCGCCGCTCTTCACCTCGATGTAGCCCGGAACATACTTCATTTCGAGCAGCTCAGACTTACCAGAACCCCGCACAACGCCGAGAGCGTTTGAATTTCCAAGCTCGCCTATGATCGCGCCAAGCCCCGACTTGTCGTGGGTTATCAGATCGATCTGCGCAGTGAGCGGGCTAACGGCAGTGACCCTTCCGACGAGGCCGCCATTCACGACGACCGGCATGTTTAGTTTCACACCGTCGATACTGCCCCGGTTGATTATCGCCGTGTCGAACCAGACCGACGCGTCGCGGCCGATGATCTGAGCCGGAAGGACCTTGTACTGCGACGAGCTCTTAAGGTCCAGAAGATCCCGAAGCCTCTTGTTCTCGACCGAAAGTTCTTTCGTCTCCCTTGCTTCAACCTCGAGCTGCTGGATCTTCTGCTTGAGTTTGTCGTTCTCGCTCTGGGCGCTGCGCATCCCGGCGAGCGAGTTGTAAACGTTCGAAACGCCGGCAGAGGCGTATGAGACGGGCGACTGGACGAATCGTGCCAGAGCCTGAGTCCAGACCCGTATGACGCGTTCCTGGTTACCGGCACGCGCATCGTAGGCCATCAGAATGAAATTCGAAAGAAGAAGGATGATCATCAGCCACGGCGTCAGTCTCCAAACTTCTTCTTGGCTTCGTTCAACAGGCATTAAGTGAGTGAAATGCGGTAAGAATAGGCCTGAGGGCCGCTTCCCGGTCCGGAGGCGGCCCTGTAAAACATTCTGTCAACAGTCTTTAACTGCCGGTCATCAGCGAGTTATCCCATTTGACCCGCTTCAGGAGCTCGATATCCGAGAGCATCTTGCCCGTTCCGAGCACCACTGACGAAAGCGGATCGTCGGCGACCACGACCGGAAGGCCGGTCTCGATCATCAGTCTCTTGTCGAGATTCTTGAGAAGCGCGCCGCCGCCTGTAAGCACTATTCCGCGTTCGACAATGTCGGCGGAAAGTTCGGGCGGAGTCCTTTCGAGCGCCACGCGCACGGCATTCACGATCGTGGAAACCGAATCGGAGAGCGCCTCGCGGACCTCTTCGTCCGTCATATTGATGGTCTTGGGAATTCCTTCGATCAGGTTGCGGCCGCGGACTTCCATCGAGAGAGACTCGTCAAGCGGAAACGCCGATCCGAGGGAGATCTTGATCGCTTCGGCCGTCCTTTCGCCGATCAGGAGGTTGTACTTGCGCTTGATGAACTGCGTGATCGATTCGTCCATTTCGTTACCGGCAACGCGGACTGCGCGCGAGTAAACGATTCCCGAAAGCGAGATGACCGCGATGTCGGTGGTGCCGCCGCCGATATCGACGACCATGTTTCCGTGCGGTTCCGTGATCGGAAGCCCGGCGCCGATCGCCGCCGCCATCGCTTCCTCGACAAGATAAACCTCGGACGCCTTCGCCCGGTATGCGGAATCCTCAACCGCGCGGCGCTCGACCTGGGTGATCTCGGAGGGTATCCCGATCACGACCCTGGGACGGACCCAGGATTTGCCGTTATGAGCTTTGCGGATAAAGTGCTGAAGCATCTTCTCCGTGACCTCGAAGTTGGCGATCACGCCATCCTTCATCGGCCTGATGGCCACGATGTTGCCCGGGGTTCTTCCGAGCATCTCTTTCGCGTCGCGTCCCACCGCTTCGACCTGGTTGGTCACCTTGTTTATCGCCACGATCGAGGGTTCGCTGACCACAATGCCGCGGCCTTTCGCGTAGACCAAGGTGTTCGCCGTTCCGAGATCGATCGCGAGATCGCTGGAAAATAAACTAAATAAAGACTTTAATGCCATGTTCTATAAAACGTCCGTTAAATTTTAAGCTGGAATGCCGGCTTAGGAAATTTGAGATCGCAGAGTCTGAAGGCCCGAATAGTAGCAAGCAAACTGCGGACTTGCAGATCGATATATTAACCACTAAGCATACACCGAACCTGTCCGTATTTGCCAATCAAAAGCCCTGTTTCACTCGATTTTTTTCGGAATCACGGAGTGACGGCAACCTCGCCCGCCGGTACTCTCCAAGTCGGCCGTATGTTATTCTAAAATCAAAGATAATAAAGGTGTTTAGAGACGCCGTTGACTTGGAGGCTGATATGAAACCAAGAAAGCTCATGGGAGTCTGGCTTGACGGTTCCAAAGCCGTTGTGGTGTCTGTCGACGGAAGCGATTCCGCCGTTTCGACAATTCCATCGGGCATTGATACGCACGAGAGGATCGAAGGCGAGGGCAACCAAACGGGCCGTTTCGGGAACCAGTTCGTCGAAGACGAACGGGCCAAGGAAAGACAGATCGAGGATCTGGAGAGCAAGTATCTTGAACAGGTGTTCAAGAAGGTCTCGTCCGCTGATCAACTTCTCGTGTTCGGACCTGCCCAAATGAAGACGAAGTTCGAGAAACTCTACCAGTCCGAAACGGGACCGAAGCCGAACCTTCGAGGAGTCGAACCCGCGGATTCGATGACCGAAAACCAGATTGCCGCATACGTGCGGGAGTTTTACGGTAAATAGGACCTGAGGCCGGAACTACTGAATGGACAGAATACGCGAGAGTTTCGGCCGCCAGGCGTTTATGCGGACCATCGGCGCCGAACTGGTCTCTTGTGAACCGGGAAAGGTTTCGATCGCATGCGGACGGTCCGAGGGGATCCTGCAGCAGCACGGATACGTTCATGCGGGTGTGCTCGCATCGATCGCGGATTCGGCCTGCGGCTATGCCGCGCTAACGGTGATGCCGGAAGATGCAGACGTCGTTTCGGTCGAGTTCAAGATCAACATGCTCCGTCCTTGCACCGCGGAACGGATCATCGCTACCGGAAGTGTCATCAAGGCCGGACGGACTCTTGTCATATGCGAGGCGGATGTGACCGACGAAGACGGACAGACTCTGCTCGCAAAAATGACCGCGACGATGTTCACCGTTCGCGGTCAGGTTTGATAACGGTCCAAAGCGTCTATTTCTCTTTAGCCACAAGACGTTCGCTTCCCGGATCCGAATTACCTTCTTGCGATGCCGCCGCGTAATCGTCCGATTCTCTCGGCTTCGAGGAATCTTCCGGTTCTAGCGCCGCTTCAAGCACGTCTGAGATCTTCGCGGCAAATATGATTTCCAGGTCCTTTCTCACATCTTCCGGGATCTCATCGACAACTGCCTCATTCTGCGCCGGCATTATGATCCTTCGGATACCTGCCCTGTGAGCGGCGAGGACCTTCTCTTTTACGCCTCCGACAGGAAATACCAGACCCGACAAAGTGATCTCGCCGGTCATCGCCGTGTCCGAACGGACCCTTCTGCCCGTGTAAAGCGACGCAAGCGCAGCGGTCATCGTCACACCCGCTGAAGGCCCGTCCTTCGGTATCGCACCCGCGGGCACGTGAAGATGGATCCCGTTTTCCTTGATCTCATCGACATCGATGCCTAGTTCCTTGGCATGCGACCAAAGATAACTTCTGGCGGCCATTGCCGATTCCTTCATCACGTCGCCCAACTGCCCCGTGAGAGTCAGCCCCGAAGAACCCGGCAGTTTGATGGCTTCAATAAAGAGCACCTGCCCGCCCATCTCCGTCCACGCCATACCCGTCGCGACGCCCGGCTGAAGTTCGGTTCTCGCCTGTTCAGGATAAAATCGAGGACCTCCGAGATATCCCCGCACGTCCTCAGGCTTAATAACGAATTTTCCGCTTTCTCCAAGCGCTACCTTGAAAGCGACCTTTCGAGCGATGTTTCCCAGGGTTCTCTCAAGCTGTCTGACGCCCGCCTCGCGGGTGTACCGCGAAGTGATCAGATTAACGGTGTCGTCCGTAATCTCGATCCTGTCGGAATCCAGCCCTTTCTCTTCGATCTGTCTCGGGATCAGGTACTGTTTCGCGATGTTGAGTTTTTCCTGGTCGCTGTATCCCGCGAGCGAAATGATCTCCATACGGTCACGGAGAGGCATCGCGATCGGCGCCAGCTGATTCGCCGTCGCGATGAAGAAGACCTTCGAAAGATCGAACGGCATGTCCAGATAGTGATCCCGGAACGTGTTGTTTTGCTGGGGATCGAGGATCTCAAGCAGCGCCGAAGCCGGATCGCCCCTGTAATCGTTTCCGAGCTTGTCGATCTCATCGAGCATCATCACCGGGTTGTTCACGCCGACGCGTCTGAGCGCCTGAATAATGCGGCCCGGCATCGCACCGATGTATGTCCGGCGATGACCCCGAAGTTCCGCCTCGTCGCGCATTCCTCCAAGCGAAAATCGCTCGAACTCGCGGCCCAGCGCCCGGGCGATCGATCTGCCAAGCGAGGTCTTGCCGACGCCCGGTGGTCCGACGAAAAGAAGGATCGGGCTCTTGGAATCCGGTCGCAGCTTAACGACCGCCAGGAACTCAAGGATCCTTTCCTTCACGTCTTCAAGACCGTAATGGTCCTCGTCGAGGATCTGTCGCGCTTCTTCCAAATCGAGTTTTTCGGGGCTCGACTTCTTCCACGGCAGTTCGAGAACATATTCCAGATATGTCCTGATCACGTGGAAATCAGGAGCCGATTGCGGAAGCTGCTCCATCCGCCGCAGTTCCCTTTCGGCTTCCTTTCTGACGCTTTCGGGAAGGTCAGCCTGGTCAAGGCGTTCCCGGAGCTGGTCCGCCTCGGCTTTTTCGCCGGTATCGTCCTCGCCAAGCTCTTTCTGAATCGCCTTCATCTGCTGGCGCAGAACATAATCGCGCTGCGCCTTGTCCATCTCGCTCTGCGCCTCGGTCGCGATCTTCGTGCGGAGCTGCATTATCTCGACCTCTCTTGAGAGAGAGGCGTGGGAAAGCGTTAGCAATTCATCGACTGTCGAGGCCTCGAGCATCGCCTGTTCGTTCTCTTCTCCCAGATCGAGCACAGACCCCAGGAAATACGAAAGCTGCACCGGATCTTCCTGGGACATCACGGACATGCGAATTTCCTGAGGAACCTGAGGAAGCATCGCAAGCGCCTGCTGAATCAATCCCTGGACGTTTCGTTTGAGCGCCTCGACCTCTTCCTGATTTTCCACTGTAAGTTCGGGAAGGACCTCGACGCGGGCTTTCAAGAACGGCTCTGACTGGGAAAACTCCAGTACGCGGAAGCGGTCGACTCCCTGAACGACCAGCTGCATCACGTCCTCGGCGCGCATCATCCGCTTGATGGTGACCATCGTCCCGACCGTGAACAGGTCTTCGGGTTTGGCGTCGCTGCCTTCGACATCTTTGGTCTTGACAGTGACGCAACCGAGAATCTTTTCCTCGGTAGCAAGCGCGAATTCGACAGCCTTCACTGAGCGTGCGCGGCCGACGGCGAGGGGGACGACCGTCTGAGGAAACAGCGTCGTGTTCTGCAGAGGCAGTATCGTCAGTTCGAACGGCTCGCGCGGCGCCGTCGGAGTTGTTTCAGTATCCTGCTCCGGTTCTTTCTCTTTTGTATTGTCGACCATAGAATTTCCGGGAAAATAAAACACGGGCTGATGACCGTGCTGATCTAATCCGCCAAGATGCCGTTCG
>JAHEEZ010000254.1 GCA_024640445.1 Acidobacteriota bacterium
AGTCAAGATGCGCCTCTACAAATCCCGCCGACGCAACCTCGTACATTACGTAACCACGGTGACCAATAGAAGGCTTCCACTCTTCCGAACTGAAGAGACGTCAGAACTCTTTCTGCAGGTATTGGATGAAACGAGGAAGACCGATCCGTTTAAGCTGATCGCCTACGTCATAATGCCAGATCACGTCCACCTTCTGATCAATCCCATAAGCCTCGACGTGAGGAAGACGATGAACCTGATCAAAGGCCGATCTTCCCGACTGATCCGTCGATACATGGCGGATATCACGCTCGCGACATCCCCGCATGATCCTGCGCACTTTTGGCAGAAAGGCTTCTCATCGATTGACCTATATACGTATGGATTCGTCGTCCAGAAGGTCCACTACATTCACCGGAATCCGGTTCGAGCTGGTCTCGTGAACAGTCCATCTGATTGGAAGTACTCAAGTTATGGAGTTGAAACTCCGCAGAGGAAGTTCGATTCACCTATCGAAATCGATGAGAGGCCGTTTTGGACTGCGAAAGAATTTGAAGAATTCGAATCAGGAACCCACCCGTAAACGGGTGGGCTAAACAAACGGGTCGGCTAAACGGCAGGTTCGGCTAAACGGCAGGTTCGGCTAAACGGTAAGTTCGGCTAAACGGTAGGTTCGGCTAAACGGCAGGTTCGGCTAAACGTTCAAGCGGGATAGGCGGACACTTGAATGTCCGATCTTCGCTTTCCGACCCGTGAACGGTTCTGTTGCACGGTCCATCTACAGCCGGGCGACGAACCGCTCAAAAACACGCATTTTTCCGCGTTATTCCCCATCGGCAAGCTTCCATGCTCCCCTTATGCCCCATAATATCAATAACTTAATTAGGTTTCCGGTAGGCACGCCTGTTGCGTTTTTCAATTCTAAATGGACGCGGCAAGCAACATGGCTGACGGCGGAAAGGCCGTGTCGACGAGAGATGCGGTCTTTGAGGTCCGCGGCGTTTCGAAGGTCTACCACATGGGCGAAGTGGACGTTCACGCGCTTCGCGACATCGATCTTGATCTCTACAAAGGAGAACTCGCCGTGCTTCTGGGCGCGTCCGGGAGCGGTAAATCTACGCTTCTGAACATAATCGGCGGTCTCGATACGCCGACTGCGGGAACGGTTACCTTCCTTGATCACATCCTGACTGACGCCAATGATGCCGCCCTGACCGAATACAGACGCGATCACGTCGGCTTCGTTTTCCAATTCTACAACCTCATCCCTTCGCTGACGGCGCTAGAGAACGTCCAGCTTATTACGGAGATCGCCGCGGATCCGATGGATGCCGCGGACGCGCTCGGACTGGTAGATCTCGGTGACCGGCTGGATCACTTCCCCGCTCAGCTTTCAGGCGGTGAGCAGCAAAGGGTCGCGATCGCCCGCGCCGTCGCAAAACAACCGGATGTGCTTCTCTGCGATGAACCCACCGGCGCACTCGACTTTAAAACAGGCAAGATCGTCCTCGAGGTCATCGAGCGTGTCAACCGCGAGCTTGGAACGACGACCGCGGTCATCACGCACAATGCCTCTATCGCGCGGATGGCGGACCGTGTCATTCACATCGGCAGCGGAAAGATCGTTTCAATCGAAGAGAACATTTCGAAAGCGAGGCCGGAGGAACTTTCGTGGTGAGCATTTTTGCGAACTTGTCATCTTTGAACAAGAAGCTGGTCCGCGACCTGGATCACCTTCGGGGCCAAGTGATCGCTACTGCATTGGTCGTCGCCTGCGGAGTCGCTTCGTTTGTCGCGATGCAGGCTACCTACGATTCCCTTGTAGCGAGCCGGGACGCTTATTACTCACTCTTCCGATTCGCCGACATTTTCGTCACTCTCAAGCGCGCGCCCGAGCCAGTCGCGGACAAGATCAGGGCGATTCCCGGTGTTGCCGAAGTACAGACGCGTGTGGTCGCAAGCGTGACGATCGATCTCCCGAACCTTCAAGAGCCAGCGCAGGGCAAGCTTGTATCCGTGCCCGGCACTCATTTGGGCATTCTCAATGACCTGTATATCTTGCGCGGAACGACCGCGGATCCGGGAAATTCGGATGAGGTGTTGATAAGCGGCGCGTTCGCGGACGCGAACAGTCTGAATCCGGGCGACTCATTAAGCGCTGTGATCAACGGTCGCTGGCGCAAACTCAGAATCTCCGGGGTCGCACTTTCACCCGAATACATCTACGAGATCCGTCCGGGCGAGATCTTTCCGGACAACAAGCGGTTCGGGATCATATGGATGAACCGCCGGTCTGCTGCGGCCGCGTTCGACATCGAGAACGCGTTCAACGACGTCACTTTGACTCTTGCACCAAACACCAACGAGGACGCGGTGATAGAGAAGGTCGACGAGATTCTTGAACCCTACGGCGGGTTCGGAGCGTACGGAAGAACCGACCAAAACTCGCACCGCTTTGTCTCCAACGAACTCGCAGAACTTGAGGTCTTTGGGACTTTCATTCCTGCGATCTTTCTGGCAGTCACTGCATTCCTGCTCCATATGATCCTCTCCAGACTTGTCGGCATCGAGCGGGAGCAGATCGGGTTGTTGAAAGCGTTCGGATACTCAAGCCGCTCCATCGGAATCCATTATCTGAAGCTCGCCGTCACCGCAATTCTTGGAGGGATCATTCTAGGGATAGCTCTTGGGGCGTGGATAGGTTCGGGAATGACGGCACTCTACGCGGATTTCTTTCATTTTCCGATCCTTCAATTCAGCATACCGCTGATGGTCTATGTATGGTCTTTTGTGATCAGCATACTGTCAGCCAGCATCGGCGCCATCTTCGCAGTAAGGAAGGCCATCGCCACCCAACCGGCTGAGGCGATGCGGCCTGAGCCGCCACCGGATTTTCGTGCCGGCTGGCTCGAAAAGCTCGGCGTCCAGAAGTACTTTTCGACGGAGATCCGTATGATCGTGCGGAACTTGTCGAGGCACCCCTTCAAGGCCCTGCTTTCCGCATTTGGCATTTCACTTTCTGTCGCACTTCTGTTCCTCGGATTCTATTTCTACGACGCTATCAACCAACTGATCGAGATCCAGTTCGGGATGGTCCAGAAAGAGGACGTTGAGGTGACATTCAACGAACCGATGCCCGGCCGCACGCGATTCGATCTGCAGAATCTTCCAGGGGTCGAACGCGTCGAGACTTACCGCGCGGTGCCCGTCCGGCTGCGATTCGGCAACCACACGCGGCGGGCCGCGCTTATTGGACTTTTGAACGAAGGCACGTTGCGCAAGATCGTGGACAAGAATCTGCGGGTCGTCAGAATACCGAACGACGGGATCGTCCTGTCGAAGACCATCGCGGATTCCCTGGGGGCGAAGAGCGGAGATATCGTTAGCGTCGAGGTGACCGAGGGAGATCGGCCGGTCAGAGAGATCCGGATCGCAGATGTGGTGGAGGAAGCTCTTGGACTAGGGGTCTATATGGACTCCATAGCGTTGAACAGGATAATGCGCGAGTCATCCACCGTTTCCGGCGCTTTCCTCTCGGTCGATGAAGGGTATGCGGATAAGCTGTACAGCACGCTCAAGAACACGCCCGCCGTCGCCGGCGTATCGCGTCCACAAGCGGCCCTGGACAGCTTTAACGAGACAATGGCGCAGACGATTGGCACCTCAACGACTTTCCTGATCGGCTTCGCCTGCATAATCGCATTCGGAATTGTGTACAACGGAGCGCGGATCGCTCTTTCGGAACGTGGCCGTGAACTTGCTAGCCTTCGAGTCCTCGGTTATACCCAAAGGGAGATCGGTGTCGTACTGCTTGGCGAACAAGCGATCATTACGGCCTGGGCGGCACCTATCGGGTGGACCGTCGGTTTCCTTATCTGTTTGCTGGTCACAAGGGTCGTTGATGCCGAGATCATACGCCTGCCTTTGGTAATCAGCGCCCGCACATTCCTTTTCTCGTTTCTGATCGTAGTCGGCGCGGCGCTCATTTCCGGGTTTCTCGTCGCCTGGAGGCTGAAGAGACTGGATCTCATAGAAGTACTAAAGACAAGGGAGTAAGAAGATGTACAAACCGACCCGAAGACAAGTCTATATAGCGTTCGGACTGATCGCGGTGCTGGTCTTACTCTATTTTGGATTCTTACGTGAATCGCCGGTACGGGTAGAGGCCGAAAAAGTCACGAGAGGAGATCTTCTTGAAACCGTCGATGCGGAAGGCAAGACCCGTTATCACGATCGGTATGTCGTAACGGCGCCGGTTTCCGGAAAGATGTCCAGGATCGACCTGCACGAGGGTTTGAACGTACCGAAGGGATACCCGCTAACCCGGATAGATCCCGCACCGCCGAGACCAACCGACCCGACCTCTCAGCCTGCACCCGAACTTGTTCCTTCGGCGTATCCTGTCTTTGCCCCCGAGTCCGGGAAACTAACCCGCGTGTTCATTTCCAGTGAACGGATCGTCGAGGCTGGAACACCGATCGTCGAGATCAGCAAACCGTCAAAACTTGAGATCGTGGTGGATGTGCTTTCTTCGGACGCTACGCAGGTCAAACCGAATATGGCGGTCATCGTCGAGAACTGGGGAGGTAAAGAAGATCTTTCGGCACGCGTCAGGACCGTCGAACCGCAGGCTTTCACGAAAGTCTCAGCGCTCGGCGTAGAGGAGCAGAGGGTGGATGTCATCGCGGATTTCCTGGAGATACCCGACAGGATCGGAGACAATTACAGGGTCGATGTGAGGATCGTCCTCTGGGAAGGAAAGAACGCCCTGCAGGTTCCCTCGAACGCGCTGTTCAGGACCGGAGAAAAATGGACCGTCTATGTGATCGAGGGCGGGCGGGCGAATTTGCGAGAGGTCGAGGTCGGCCACAGATCGCCGGATGCGGCAGAGATCGTGAAAGGGCTTTCAGAAGGCGAGTTGGTTGTACTTCATCCCCCGAACACTGTTTCCGATGGTACGAGGCTGGATTGGTGACGCTTCGGAAGCCCTGGGCGATTTTTCCACCC